>JANXLO010000043.1 GCA_025355115.1 Chthonomonadaceae bacterium | reverse complement strand
CTCCATTCAGTATCATCCTGAAGCCAGTCCGGGTCCGACGGACAGCGCCTATTTCTTCCGTCAGTTCGTCGCTCTGCTCAAGTAGGCAAGAGAGGGAGAAGTCGACGCCCTATGCCTGTCATCGCCCACCTTGGCTCCGGTTCAGAGCCCGGCGATCTGATAGTGGATGCAGCCCCTGTGTCTCGCAAACGATTCGGGCCCAGAAGAACCGCCGTGCTATTGACGTTGCTCCTGTTTTTGGTGGTGCTGATGTTCGTATTCAGTTCTGATTTCATTCCCTCACGGTCAATGGAGCCTAACCTGAAGCCGGGCGATCATGTCCTCACGACTCGAGCCTGGTTCAGTTACCCGATGAATGCGATGCCTGCGCGAGGTGACATCATAACCTTTCGGATGCCTCTCGCTCTGCTCGATGAGCCTGAGCCAAAGCAAGCTCTGGCCTTAAACCCAGACGGCTCTATCGACGGATCTCCTGCCAAATTGAACTTCACTTCCTTTTTCAGCGCACATGACAAAATGGAAGTCTTGATCAAGCGAGTAATTGGGCTTCCCGGCGAGACGGTGTTCATCAAGGGCAATGCCGTCTATATCAACGGCAGGCTGCTCAAGGAGGACTATAAAACTATCCCGCCTGATTCATACTCGCTGGCTACGGCTTCATATGCTGTCAATCTGCCATTCAAAGTGCCGCAAGGTGAGCTGTTCGTGCTGGGAGACAATCGACAGAATAGCGAGGATGGAAGATATTGGGGGGCGTTGCCGCGTCGCTATGTCATCGGGCGTTTTCACAATACACTTTACAACGAGGGAACGGCTGGCCCGAACATACTGCGGACTCAGGATGGGCAGTGAAAAAAAGCAGTCGCGCACTTCTGGTTGGATCGATCTTGCTTCTGGCAGTTGTGCTGATGATCGTTCTTCGGACAGTCGCTCTGGACTCCGATGCCTATCCCCGGCTCTCCTGGAGCAGCGCCCTCCTCACCGACGAGGGCTTCTACATCCACGACGCCAGAAACGCCGCCCTCTTCGGACACCCGACCGATCAGTTCAGCAACGCCCTCATCATGCCCCTCCTCAGCGCTCTGCAGACGCAGGTCTTTCGGGCCATCGGGACAGGGGCAGTGCAGGCCCGCTCGGTCTCGGTCGTCCTGGGCCTTCTGACGCTGCCTGTGCTTCTCGACGCGCTGCGGCGGGCGTTCGGAATGCGGGCGGCTCTGCTGGGGACGCTTCTGCTGGGGCTCGATCACGTGAGCCTGCTCTACTCACGCCTGGCGCTCATGGACACGCCCGCGGCCTTTGTGCTGGTGTGCGCCTTCTGGGCATGGGCGCGGAGCGGGGAGGCGGGGGAGGGCCGGGAGCGCAGTGTCTGGCTGGCCCTTTGCGGGTCTCTGCTGGGCCTGTGCTGGAGCGTTCGGGGGCTGGGCGCTCTGGCGTTTGCGGCTCCGGCTCTGCTGCTGGGGCGGGAGGCGATGAGAGGATCTGAGGAGGGGGGGCGGGGCCGCTCGGCTCTTGCGTGGCTGCTGGCAGGCCTGTGCGTGTCGTTGGCGGTGTATGTGCTGGCCTGGCAGCTGCCGCATCGTGCGGAGCTTGCGCGCGTCAACCACTACTACCTTTTCGAGCAGATGATGCCTCATGGTTTTTTTGCCTTCGTCAGAAACTGGCAGACCGGGCTATTTGGAGACAATAGAGGGCTCATGCCGTACCTGTTCCGCCATCAGCCAATCCAGACATGCCTGGTTCTGGTCTGGATTGTCGGCAGAGCTTTTCCTGGCGAAGGGGCGAGTGTCGAACGAAGCGGCATCGATGTCAAAGCGGTACGAAGCTCCGATTACCTGGGATTATGGATGGTCGTGTTCTGGATTCTCATGTGCAGCATCGGCTACGCTCCAAGCAGATACTATGTACTTTTCCTGCCTGCGATGGCGGGGCTTGCAGGGCGAACATTATCGGACATTATTTATTCATGGAGATGTTTCATGCTGATTCCGATAGGAGTCGGAATCGTGTCCGGCCTCTTCTCTTATCACCTCTTTCTCAGCATGCTCCATCACCTCGGCGTGGGCGGTACTATTCTGCCTTCACTCCTCGGTGTGCTTACAGGGCTTACATGCCATGCGATGACAAGAAGGAAAACTTTCGTTCCAGACTTCTCAAAGCAGCCCATCAGGCTGCCGAGCGCAGCACTGTTCATATGGGCCACCGTCAATCTCTGCTGGATGGGGGACTGGCTAGGCCATCTCACGTATCGTCAGCGGGACGCGGATCGATGGCTTGCAGCTAATCTGCCTGCGAATAGCGTATTGATAGGGGCTGTGACCCCTGGACTGTGCCTGAACAACAGGTTCGTATGCGTCAACGTTATTGCAAAGCTCTGCAATGACCATCAACCGGTGGAGCGGTATGCGCCTGCGCCGCGTTACGTGATTATTCTAGACGAAAAGTGGCGGGAAGTCTGGTGGCAACGCAACTATCCTGAGCTTCTTCGTCCGGAAAATCGCATCCACCATTTCGACGGCCTTTTGCGCCCATTCTTCGTGATCGGAGTCTACAAGGTGAACGATAAAAACTACCCAGCGAAGTAAAATTGCTGGGTGAACCGACTTAGTGGAGGCAGTTTTGTGCTATGCTTTTAAGGGAAATGCAAGTACTTGAAGTGATGAAGACCCATGTCGTGAAAACGACGCCCGATGCTACCTTGTCCCAGGCCGCTGATTTGCTAGATCTCTATCAGACGTCTGGTCTTCCCGTGATCGACTTGGATGATCGGCTATGCGGAATGCTTGCGGAGAGCGATGTGCAGCGGGCAGTCACTGAGTATCATGCAAGGGCAGCAGGGCTTTTCGTGCGTGAGTGGATGACGACTCCTGCAATATCGCTTGCAGAAGATGCACAGCTGACGGATGCGATTAGTTTGATGCGGAGCGCGAGACTCAAGCGATTGCCTATCGTAAATGCCGAAGGCAATGTCGTGGGAGTTCTTAATCGCATCGACTTCATCCAGACGGTTTTCGAGGGAGTACTCGACGATGCCACTGCTCCAGGCGGATAAACTCCTTCATCGACTTCGCTGCGGGAAACGCTTTTTAGGGGATGGGGCAGTCGGCTCGGAACTGATGAAGAGCGGAGTTGACCCGGCTAGAACAGTGTATGCGAGCACCGAGCGGCCCGAACTGGTTCGTGAGCTTCATCAAAAATCGATTGAAGCAGGGGCCCAGATGCTAACCTGTAACACTTTCGGAATGCCAGATGCAGGCAATTG
>JANXLO010000774.1 GCA_025355115.1 Chthonomonadaceae bacterium | reverse complement strand
TGAAATCCGCGCTCGGCTCCCTCCGGCTTGAAGCGGATGCCCGAGTCGCTGAGTGAGCCGAATTTTGCGTTCTGCCGAATGAGCGAATAGGCCTGAAAGCCGCCCGAGTCGGTGACGATTGGCCGCGGCCATCCAGCCATTCCGTGCAGACCGCCGAGCGCGCCGATGGTCGACGAACCGGGCTTCTGCATGAGGTGAAAAACGTTCATGACGACAGCCTCTATACCAACCTTCTCCAGGTCGCCCGCATCGACGGAGCGCACGACGCCGAGCGTCGCATCGGGCAGAAATGCTGGCAGTTGAACGGTGCCATGAACGAGCGTCAGGAAGGTGAGGGGATTACGCATCCTTGTGTTCCGAACCAGTTTGATCGGTCACTGTCTCGCCTGTTGCATCCACTGTCGATTCGCTCACGTCCTCTGAAGTTGTGTCAGAATCATCGTCGTACTGCTCGTTCTCCTCCGCCTCTTCCTCTGAGAAGCCACCGCCTGTAAGCCCGGCGACGACGAAAATATACTCTCCCCTCAAGTTCTGACTGACGACGCTAGCGAGCAGCTCCGATAGCGACCCTCTCTCCATTTTTTCGAACTTCTTGGTGAGGTCGTTGGCCAGCGCAGCCGGACGGTCGCCGTAGACTTCCAGGGCGTCTTTGAGGGTGGCGGCAAGGCGGTGGGGGCTCTCATAGAAGATAAGCGTGTGGGTGGAGCGACGGTCGAGGCCAAAGAAGCGCTTGCGCGGGCCGGGCTTGCGCGGAGGAAATCCCCGAAACGTGAAGGAGTGGACGGCCAGTCCTGAGAGCACGAGCGCCATGATGAGACCCGTGGGCCCGGGGATCATCGTGAGGGGCAGATCGGCGTCTATGGCTTTGCGGACAATGCGGTAGCCGGGATCCGCGATTCCGGGCGTTCCGGCATCCGTCACGAGCGCGACGCTTTTGCCCTCGCGCAGCAGCTCGATGATGCGCTCGCTGGCCCGTTCCTCATTGTGCTCGTGAAACGCCATTTGCGGCTTGGAGATTTCGAAATGCTTCAGGAGCATCCCGGTCTTACGGGTATCCTCGCTGGCGACCAGATCGACGGTGCGCAGGGTTTCAAGCGCTCTCAAAGAGATGTCGCTGAGGTTGCCGATGGGGGTGGCGACGAGAAAGAGCATGAGACTCCAGACGGGACGCGGAAAGCTCAGACGCCAGGCGAATTGGCAGGAGGCGCGGGAACCGCTCCTGATGGGGCCGCTCCGGGGGCCCCGCTGGGAGGCGATGAGCCGGGTTTGAGGGCCGGAGCTTTGCGGGCGCGAGTTCCAACGGCGACTATGGTCGGAAACGCGGTGTAGTGAGAAGTGAACGGCTCACGCTTCACGACCTGCCCGTTCTCCTTGATGATGCGGTACCATGTCACATTGATGCCAGGACTGCCGCGCACTTCCACCACGCGCCGGCCAGCCGCGAGACGGGGATCGCGGTGCGTCTCGACAGGAGAGCCCGTATTGGTCTCCCGGCCTTTCTGCATCACGACTTCCCGGCCCGGAGTGCGCTTCCCCCAGATGCTGAACTGGAGCAGGCCGCCTTTGGCGGAGGCTCGTATATAGATGGGCGCGGGCGTGTCGTTCTGAAACTGCATGTCTATCGCGCCATACGCTGCGGTGGCATCGCGTCCGTGCCGCAGATAGCCGACGGGCATAGAGTGGTTCTGGCGACGCACGATTTTCAACGAGGAGAGCAGCGCGGCATTGAATAGAGTGCTGGAGACCTGGCAGATGCCTCCGCCCTCGCCCATCACATGCTTGCCGTTGAGGTACTGCGGCGCCGGCTTGAAGCCCGCCTGACTGTCCCTCGGTCCCACCGTCTTGTTGTAGGAGAAAATCTCGCCAGCCTGAAGCAGGGTGCCGTCGATGTGCCTGACTGCCAGAACGATGTTATCGCGGCGATTGCGGATGCCGCTGTAGTAGGTGCTGAATTCGGCAAGCTTGCCGTCGATCTGCTCCAGGCTTGCGGCGGTCAGCTCGGGAACGAGGGCTTTCTGCGTCAGGATCGCCTCAGGCCCGTCAAGCAAGCTGTCATGCGTGGGGGAGGCGACGGATGCGCCATCGACCGAGGCCGGGCGCTGGGTATCTCCGGGCGCGGCGGGCTGACCGGGCGCAAAATAGCGGCTCCATGCCAGCGTGACGGCCTGCGCGGAGGCGTCCTTGTCTAGAGTAACGCCGTTCTGCTCATGACGCACACCAAAGCCGCCGCCTTTCGTGGCCAGCAACCGGGCACGGCGGGCTGGGCGGTAGATGTCCTGTGCAATCTGATTTGTGAGGTATAGGCGAAGACGGGCATCGTCGGTCGTAGTGACCGGCACCACGGCCACCGTTTTTCCTCCGCCGATCCAGTGCGACATCTGACCGATGACGCCTTCACGGCCTGATTTGGCCGCGGCCGCAAGCGTGGCAGGAATATCGATGCCCAGACCGAGCTTGCGAGCGTCCGGCTTCCATGTCTTGGCGATGCCGCTATCGGCGGCGAAATGGAGGGTCATGACGGCATTCTGCTGAGCGTCCGCCCAGCGCGTCAGCGCGGATTGAGCGTCCTGCACGGACTTGCCGCCGAGATCGAGGCTGCCTACATGGACGCCCGGCGATATCTGATCGTCCGGCACATGGGCGAAAACACCTACCGCCGCGCCGCTGAGACCCAGGATCAGCAGAGAGGAGAGAAGGACGACTCGACGCGCCGGAGAGCGACGGGCAATTTGCGTTGCAGTGGATGTTACGGCCAAGTTGAAATAGACCTCATTCGTTATCGTCGGAGAAGGGCGAGCAGGCGTAGTTGTCGTCGCTAAGATTGTCGTCATCGTGAACACACGAAGCTTTGCGCACAGACAGGGGGGCAGGGTCGTGGGCATGGTGTTGCCCCTCATGGTCTTCAATGCGCTGTATCAGCTGCTCCAGCTTTTCGCTGTGCTGCTCCAGGAGCTCCAGCCGCTGTCGCATCTCGCGTATTGAGGAATCGCGCGGATCGGTTCGATTGATGATGTTGTCCATCACCTGTGCGCCGTGATCGTCCTCGATGCGCTCTCCATCACGACGGACAATTCGGCCGGGGATGCCGACGACCGTGCAGTGGGCAGGGATATCCTTATTGACGACTGCGTTGGCTCCGATTTTGCAGTAATCGCCGATGGTCACGGGGCCAAGTATTTTCGCGCCCATGCCCACGAGCACGCCGTTGCCGAGCGTAGGGTGCCGCTTTGTGCGTTCGAGACTCGTTCCACCAAGAGTTACCTGATGATAGAGCAGGACGTCGTCGCCTACGATCGCGGTCTCCCCAATCACGATGCCCATGCCGTGGTCGATGAAGAATCGTCGTCCGATCGTCGCCCCCGGATGTATCTCGATCCCGGTGAAGGAGCGGCTGATCTGCGAAAGCAGGCGCGCCGGCAATCTAAGTTTGCGTCGCCACAACCACTGCGCTGCCCTATGCGCCCAGAGGGCATGAAGTCCGGGATAGGTGAGGGCCTCAAGCACGCTGCCCGCCGCAGGGTCTTTTTCCAAAACTGTATTAATGTCTTCGCGCAAACGTTGAAACACGTGGCTGTTGTCTTTCGCAAAGGCGAGTGAACCGACAGGCTAACTACATGCGAACGGCTGCAAAAGTTCCAAGATGGCTGCTACAGGCTGTATTTTACACCCTGTTAAGTGTAGCATAGAATCGCCCTGGTTGCAACAGGGCGATTCTTCGGCGGCTGTTGGAGCGTCAGTGCTTGACCCGGTATTGAGTGATCAACTCCTGGGCAACCTCGGCGGGCTCCCAGCCATCGATGCGTACCTCTTTATTCTCTAGATCCTTATAGACGGCGAAGAAATGCAGGATCTCGCGGAGCCGGTGCTCATAGACATCATCCAGGTTTTTGACCGTCTCGAAGCGCGGATCGTGGACGGAGACGCCGAGGATTTTGTCATCGCGGCCCTTATCGTCTCCCATCTTCAGAACTCCAACCGGTCGAGCGACCAGGACGCACCCTGTGAAGGTGGGCTGCGCGGTGAGCACCAGTATGTCGAGCGGATCTCCGTCCTCGAACATCGTGTCGCAGACGAAGCCGTATTCACATGGATAGTAGAGCGGTGAGTAGAGGACGCGGTCTAGCTTGAAGACGTTCCATTCGGGGTCGTACTCCACTTTGTTGCTGGTTCCACGGGGAATCTCGACGACGACATTTACCTCTACGGGTGCTCTTTCCCCAAGTGGTATCGAATTAAAATTCATTTGCTGCACTCCTGAATTGCCTGAATAAAGATTTTTTTTGCCAATCGTTGACAACTGCCTTGCAAGGTGATATACTTGGCCGTCTGAGCAGATGCTCGGGCGCGATACACCGAAAGAAGGATTTTACATCATGCCATCTGGAAAAGTGAAGTGGTTCAATGACGCCAAAGGATACGGCTTCATTGAGAGCACCGAAGGTAAGGACATTTTCGTTCACTATTCGGCCATCGTAAAAGAGGGCTTTAAGACCCTTGCTGAAGGACAGGAAGTGACCTTCGAAGTCGTGGACGGAGCCAAGGGCCCCCAAGCGTCAAATGTGGCGGGACAGTAGTCTCTGCCAGAATCGGAGGCATTTTTCCTCCGAGCACTCTTACACGCATCGAGCGATTTCCGTGAAGATGTCCCCGAGCGCGCTTCCCCTCATTCATTTATGGACTACTCGATAGAACCGCCTGCCGCTCTGCGGGGGCG
>JANXLO010000771.1 GCA_025355115.1 Chthonomonadaceae bacterium | reverse complement strand
GGAGTATCACAGGCGCAGCGAGCGCCCTCTCCAACGGCTCCATGCAAGACGCGGAGGTGACGGGGAGCCCCGACGCCATCTGCAAACGAGCAGAGGAGGCGGCGCGAAGATACCAGGACCCTCGGCTCACATCGTCCGCGGACAGCGCGTCCAAAGCCCTGTCCTGCGGACGACTTTGAAATAGCCCGGAGCCGAGACGGGCGAACTGCACAAGAACCACGAACTCCAACAACCGAATGAGATTCCAGACCCAAATCACGTTGGTAGCAGGCGGAGCAGTCAGCAACCCCCAGAACTCGTTCATGCACTCTCCCTGCTTTCAAATCGCATCTAGCCTATTTTGAGAACTTGTCGGCAGTTGGGGCAGCGTTCGGGCACGGACTGCTCATTGTCGGCGGGTGCGACCCGCTGGCCGCAGTTGCAGTAGTACCCCGACATCGTCGCGGTCTTGCCGTTCGGGAATTTATCGCCCTCCGCATAGTAGGTATATCGCTGGATCGCTTTCCCCTCCTGCGCCTCCTTCATCGCCTGATATAGCGCGTAGTCCTGCCGCTTCGCATAGGACAGGATCGAGGCGTAGAGGGTGTCGGAGGAGACCTGCGTTGGGGGACGGGAACTGCCGTCAGCCCCCGCCTGAACCTCCTCCAGCGTGAGGGGCAATGGGGAGACGAACTGACGGGCCTCCTCGGGATTGGGCGGAAGGCCCACCTTTTTGGCCCATGCCCTCAACTGTGCGGAGGCCACTGCCGGCGTTCTAGACTGTATCTCGCTCTGAATTTCGCTGTCCAGGCGCGGCGCGAAATCGGCGTGGAGGTTCAGAAGTTGCTCAACACTGCGTATGTTCGTCGGCATCTCCAGGGTGCGCCTCTGCCCGAGATGATCCATATACTCGAAGCGGTACGGCCTGTCCGTCCCCGCGCCGTCCCACCGGATCACGCCCAGTCCCAGCCCTGTCAAGAACAGCTCGCTGGCGCGGCTCAGTTCGTCCACACGGCCCGGCCCGCTGACCAGAGCGCTGAACGAGACGTCCTTGCGATTGTGCAGAAAAGTGCCGGACTGCCGGGCCTGCTCGTACAGATCGGCCCAGCGCACGATACTGGTCAGGCTGCTGAGCGGGAAGGCGCACCGCTCCTCCAGAATCAGAATGCGGCGGATATCCGCGTAGACCACCGCGCCGTTCTTGATGTGGCAGTCAGTCACGGCGGCGCTCAGTGCTGCCGCGATTTCGGGCTTCTGGGATGCGTCCGGGTGGAACAGAAATTTCCACGACTTGCTGCTGTCGTTGCTGTGACAGATGTCTCCTAGATTTAGTGCGAGTTGTAGACCCGCCTCCCGGTTGACGTCCGGCAGAAGGCGTATCTCCGACTGGCCCATTTTGTCCAGAACGGAGGTGTTCGCAATGGAGGCGAATATCTCGACCGTCTCGTCCTCGTAGAGGTGGATGTCATTCTCGTCCACCTTCCGTCGCTCCTCCAGCTTCTTCTCGTCGCGCACAGGGTCCCAGAAGCTGGCCGGCTCGCGGAACAGCTCCTCGACCAGCCGCTTCTCCGTCATCCAGCGCTTGAGCAGTCGCGCCTGAAGCCGCATCTGCAACTGCACAGGCTCGAGCCCATGATAGTCTCCCGGTGCGGAGCGCAGGGCCGCCAGGGCGTCCAGATAGGCGATATCGACGGTGTTTTTGCCGTGATCTTCCTCCTCGCGCGGGGTGAAAATCACTCTGCCCGGCGTATTGGGCAGAGTGCTGGCTTCCCTCTCGTAGACGGCCTGAAAGCTCGCTTTGAGGCGCTCCACGGTGGCCTGCAAGCCCACCGCATTGCCCGCGACTTCGACCCGCTTCAGCAGCCCTTCAGCGAAGTTCAGCAGTCGCGAGTAGAGTGGGATCAGGCCATCGCTTTCGATGACCTGAGCGGTTCTGGTCTCGGCATAACCGTGGGCGCAGCGGAAAAAGCTCTCGATGTGCCGCTTCGCTGCCGCGCTGCCCCAGGGAACCATTCGTAGCATCGGGTCTTCGGTGCAGGCGCGGGCCTGCTCATGCTCGGCCTCCATGCAGCTGTACAGGCTGTCCGATTCGCCATTTTGCGACCCGGCCCCATTCCTGTCCTGAAGCCGCTTGAGGTCGGTCTGAAGCCAGCTACGTGCGGCCTGCGCCTCCTTGATGACCATATCGACCGCGCTGCCGACATTCGCGTTCCCGCCGCCAGAGAAAAGCAGATCCACGCGCTTCTTCCACTCCTCCACGACCGCTGCGTAGGCGGCCATCCAGTTGCCGCGCACAGTCTTGCGGATCAGCTCCACCTCGAGATCACCGAATGGCGCGGCGTTGGGATTGGTAGTTGAGAAGACATTCGGCAGGGTGTGGATCGTTTCGCCCAGCGTCGTTCCTTGTTGGAGCAATTCGATCAGGCCCGCCGGCAGTTCGAT
>JANXLO010000709.1 GCA_025355115.1 Chthonomonadaceae bacterium | reverse complement strand
GACGCCGCGCTCGCTGCTGGAGGCGGCGGCAATGGGGCGCGCGATCATCACCACCGACTCCGTCGGCTGCCGCGAGGCGGTCGACGACGACGTGACGGGCTTGCTGATCCCAATCAAAGACTCAGATGCCCTGACAGCCGCGATGCTGCGCTTGACCGCCGAGCCTGAGACTCGCAAACGCATGGGCATGGCCGGCCGCGAGAAAATGGTCAACGAGTTCGACGAGCGACTGGTTATCCAAAAAATCAAAAAGGTCTATACGAAGGAGCAGACATGAAGGTGCTGATTACGGGGGGCGCCGGATTTATCGGATCTCATCTCGCCGATCTGCTGATCGCTCGCGGAGACGAGGTCTACGCGCTTGATGATCTCTCCACAGGCAGCCTGAACAACATCGCTCATCTGAAGGATCAGCCGCGCTTTCATTTCATCTGCGAATCGGCTCAGAATGAAGCCGTCATGAACGAGCTGGTACAGAAGGCAGACCACCTGTACCATCTTGCCGCCGTAGTCGGCGTTCAGCGGGTGGTGGAGAGTCCGGTGCGCACTCTTGAAGTCAATCTGCACACCAGTGAACTCATCCTGAAGCTCGCCCACCGGTTCGACAAGAAGGTTTTGATCGCATCAACTTCGGAGGTGTACGGCCGCCACAAAGTGAACCGGCCTCTGAAGGAGACAGACGAACGAATTTATGGCCCCACCACGGTCGGCCGTTGGAGTTATGCGGGCGCGAAGGCGATAGACGAGTTTTTTGCCCTGGCCTACCATCGTGAGCGCGATCTACCGGTCGTCGTTACTCGTTTTTTCAATACTGTTGGGCCGAGACAGACCGGGCAGTACGGAATGGTCGTCCCCAGATTCGTGCAGTCGGCGCTGCGCGGCGAGCCCATCCTTGTCTACGGCGATGGAAGTCAGTCTCGATCCTTCACCTACGTGGGGGACGCTGTGAAGGCGATAACGGATCTGATGGGTTGTCCCAGTGCGGTTGGCGAGATTTTCAATGTAGGCAACGGCGAAGAGGTGACCATTCTAGAGCTTGCAAAGCGAGTCAAAGCGATGACTGACTCCAGTTCAGAGATTCGGATCTTCCCTTTCGAAGACGTCTATGGCAAAGACTTCGAGGACATGGAGTTTCGCACACCAGACATTGAGAAGATCGGTCAGTTCATTGGTTACAAGCCAACAGTCGATCTTCAAGAGATACTGCTGAAGGTCATCGAGCATTTCCGCGACCTGGACGCGGCCACTTCACAGCACACAATGGAGGTGAATCAATAGTGGAGCACACACCTTCTCACTCCGCAATGCTATGGCTTTTCGCACTGCTGACATCAGCACTGATGACGCAGGCTGTAATAGTCATCGCCAAGAAATACGGGCTCGTCGCGAATCCGAAGGCGGATCGATGGCATGAGACCCCGACCGCGCTCTATGGGGGCGTCGCAATTGTACTGAGTTTCCTGGTCGCGAGCGGCTACATGCTCATCCGGAACTCGTTTTTCCACGCCTACGATGTTGCTGGCCTGTTCGCCGGTGGAATTTTTCTTTTCGCACTGGGTGTGCGTGACGATATAGTCCCGCTCAATCCTGTGGTGAAACTGCTCGGTCAGGTTATGGCTGTCACCCCGTTTCTGGTAGGGATGGGCCTGACCCACAACGCCCCAGTCTACGTGATAGCGTTACCCTTCGTGCTGCTCTGGATGGTCGCCTTGACCAACGCATTCAATCTTCTTGACAACATGAACGGCCTCTCAGCTGGCACAGCTAGCGTTGTGGCCGGGCTGCTAGCAGCCTACTGTTTCCTACATGGCGAGGCAGTAATTGGCTTGCTCAGCGCCCTGTTAGCAGCATCATGCCTTGGATTTCTTTTCTTCAACTGCCGCTTCGCCACTCCAGCACGGATATTCATGGGCGATTGCGGGAGCATGTTCCTGGGGTTCATGCTCGCGGGTTTGACAGTCATAGGGGTCTGCCGTCCGCTAACCTCTCCCCTGCCCACCCTCACTGTCCCTCTGCTACTGATGGCTCTCCCGATCTTCGACACTCTTCTCGTCATCATCCGTCGCAAACGCGAAGGCAGGGCTATATCTCAAGGCGGCAAAGATCACAGTTCCCACCGACTGGTCTACTCCGGACTCTCTCAAAAGCAGGCCGTCTTCGGCCTTTTCCTGCTGAGCATCGTGTGCGGAGGAGTGGGGCTGCTCTGCGAGCGGATACAGATGCTGCTGCTACTCCCGGTATCCGTGATCGGAGTCGGAATAGGACTCTGGTGCCTGGGCAGCTATCTGAGCCGCTTCACCAGTCCGCAGACCGTCAACGCTTCTCTGCCCATGCGGGAAACGAAGCTGGACACTAATCCCACCTAACCACTTCACTTCAAGTCTAAAGACATCACAGCACCGCAGAGACCCATCTTTTCGATGCAGTCCAAGTCAATCTGCCTATACAAACGCGCAGGGCGCGATGAAGTTATTCATCGCGCCCTGCGCGCATTCAATCGGGGTGACTGGATTCGAACCAGCGACCTCACGGTCCCGAACCGTGCACTCTACCAAGCTGAGCCACACCCCGTCACTTGTTCGCGGCCTTGACTGGCCTTAGAACCTGACACTCGTATTATAGCACGAGGGAGGAGTTTCGTCAAGACAGAGGTGCGACGTGCGTCGGGCGGAGCGACAACGCCGTGCGATTCACATTTTGACGAAACTGCCGGTTCATGGTACACTGACACCGCAATTCACATCCTGTTCGGAAGGAAGATTTTCGTGCCAACCGCCGCTTTCATCACCCTCGGCTGCAAAGTGAATCAATACGAGACGCAACGTATCCTCGATGACTTTGAAGAGGGCGGTTTCGCGATCACCGAGTTCAATCAGGCGGCGGACATCTACGTCATTAACACCTGCTCGGTGACGCAGGCGGCCGAGCGCAAGTCGAGATATATGGTGCGGAAGGTGTCGCGTCAGAATCCGAAGGCAGTGGTCGTAATGACGGGCTGTTACGGTGAGATGACGCAAATCAAGGGCGAAACCGTGGAGGAGGCGACACTGCTTGTGCCGAACCAGCATAAGCTCGAGACCTTCAATCGCGTCATGCAGACATTTCCCAAACTCGCACGGGAAGTCGTGGAATCGCCTGCAGTCAACCTCCGTCCCGTGCAGCGTCGTACACGAGCCACCATCAAGGTTCAGGACGGGTGCAACGTCTTCTGCACCTTCTGCTCGATCCCCTACACACGCAAAATCATGCTGTCAAGGACTGTCGCGGACGTGGTTGCCGAGGCGGAGAAGCGCGCTGAGCAGGGGTGCAAAGAGATTGTCATTACCGGCGTTCTTGTCGGGGCCTATGGGCAGGACGAATTCATCCCTCTCCCCGGAGCGGAGATGCCACGCCTCGCCCTTGCAGGCCGCCAATCCGAGATTCCGGACCTTGCGGATCTGCTGGTGAGGCTGACCCAGGTGCCCGGTATAGAGCGAGTGCGCCTGTCGTCAATCGAGCCTACCCAGGTGACCGACAGACTGCTTGAGGCTTTCGCGACGGAGCCAAAGCTTTGCCGGCACTTGCACATTCCGCTACAGAGCGGCGACAGCGGCATCCTCAAGGGGATGAGCCGGCCATACGATCAGGAGTTCTATCTCGACAGGTGCCGTACTGCCTACGCTAAAATTCCTGATCTCGCGATCACCAGTGATATCATGGTCGGCTTTCCTGGAGAAGATCGTCAGGCGTTTGAGAGCACGCTTCATGTCGTCGAGAGCGTCTGCTACGCACGCGCGCACCTATTCCGCTACTCTCCTAGGCCTGGCACTCCCGCCGCCGAGCGGAGCGATCAGGTGGCTGACACCGAAAAAGAGGCGCGCAGTACCGAATTAGCAGCGATGTGCAGGGCGACGCAGGCCAGGTTCGTCCAACGCTATCTCGGTCGGGAGCTCGAAGTGCTCGTCGAGGGTCGTGAGAAAGCGCGACCAACTGATTCGGATGAGGCGAGCGGCAACGACGAGCATGTGCAAGTTCCTGCTCATCCACTGCCCGAGAATTCACGCCTTCTCAACGGCTATACAAGCAACTATATTCGAGTGCAGTTCACAGGCGGATCGCACCTCATAGGAACTATCGTTAAGGCGCGGCTGATCGAGCCCGCACAAGACGGCGCAATTGGAGAGGTCGGAGGAGCGCATTTCGGGCCGCTGGAAGCCCCGCCGGATGCTGAGTTCATTCCGCTCGCCACCTTCGCTGCCTCTATTTGATCCTTGCCGCTATGGCTCAAGCCGCGCCGCAATGCCTGAGTCGTGCTCCGAAAATACAGTGTGCCAGTGCTGGGAGGTGCCGGATTGCTCGCCTTTCAAATCGTGTCATTCGGAGTTTTTCTGCTGCTCGCTCTCCTCTCCTTCCTGCGAGTAGCCAAAACATCCCCCGTCGATCCCGACCTTTCAGCCCGCAAGATTACCTCTTCACTGCTGATTTTGCTGACCATTGGGATGGGCATCTCACTGCTGAGGACTCAGTTCCTGCCTCAGTCCTTGCAGTTCATAACCCTGAGCCTCCTCCTGGTGCCTGTCGGAATGGTCGCACTTGCGATGATTATTCGACTTATAGTCGATTATCGTCGGTCGGAGGCAACCTCTTCAGATGACTCCCTGCCCGATATCACCTCATTGCAGACGCGCATAGGGCCGCCCAAGAACGGCAATGGACCGCAATGAGTGCCGCTCACGAGGGTCCGGCTTCGGGCAGTCGCAATGCGACTAAGCTCTATCGCGCACTCGCTCTCCTGATCACGCTCATTGGGATTTTGCTGCAGGTCAGGTGCCTCAATTTTCAGGAAGTAATAGACGATCACGAACTGATACACTCGGAACTTCAGCGAGGATGCGATTCAAATCCCTTGAACTGCTTCCGGCATCCTGTCTTTCAGCTCTACTACCGACCTCTCTTCACAGCGACTTTTGCTCTTGGCGACCATCTCCATCCCCAACAGGCCGCCTGGTACCACCTGGAAAACCTTCTTCTCCATGCCGCGGCCGTTGCGCTCGCTTTCGTGTTCTTTCATCTGATTTTTAACCGTGAGCGCGCCGCGATGTTGGCAGGTCTACTCTTCGCTCTTCATCCGTTGCAGGT
>JANXLO010000643.1 GCA_025355115.1 Chthonomonadaceae bacterium | reverse complement strand
GTTTCCGGTAAAATCAGGCGTTGATAGCTTGCCTGCCTGCTACGATTGGTTGCTTTTGACGCCTGCCAGCGGCTACTCCCTAGGGCAAGTGCGCCGTCGGGCTATCCTTTTTCCGAAATTGCCCCGCCTCCAATGGCAAATCTGAAAAACTCAAACGAGCAAGCATTATCCGCAGACGTGACAGACCCGGAGCCGCTCCCGCCCGACCATACCCTGCGCACGCTGCCCAACGTGCTCTTCACGCCACACATCGCAGGCCTCGCGGACGACGACCTCCCCACCTCACTCGAACAGCGTTGTCGGACATGGCGCGTGTCCTGCGCCGCGAGCCCCCTCTCTACCCCATCACACTGGAAGCCTACGACGTCATGAGCTTCTGACGAGAAAGAGTTAGACCGCACGAAGCAATGACTGAGCGAATTCGAGGTCTTCTGCGATGAATAGATTCACTGATTTCTCATCCGTGTATTCGGCGGGCAGGCAAATTACTCCGCTGTAGTTGCGCCGCTTTAGCTCTGCGGCGATGCGTGGCCAGTTGGCGCGCCCGTCTCTGCCGGTCGTCCAGCAGACCTCCCAATCCGCTCCGCTCGTCTCCGATTCGCCTGTCCGCCGCCAGTAGGCGCTTTTAAGGTTGATCATGGCGAGATGCGACCAGACTATGTCGAGGGCAGGCTCGGGGGCTTCACCCTCCAGCCCGTTGTGCCCGGCGTCCCAGACCGCCGCGATCTGCCTCGGATCATACCGCTCGACGAGATGGCGCAAGCCCATCGCGCTGCTCACGTCACGGAAGCCGCAGTGGTTCTGTATCCCCAGCGTGACCTTATGCCGTTCAAGCAATGGCAGAATCAGGTCGAACTCTCTCCGCAGACGCTCCTCGCCAGCCAGATAGCCCTCGCCCTCCTGCATTCCGACGCATACCCGAATCAACGGGATGTCGCTCTCGGCGCAGGCGGCTACCGTGCGCTCATCGGTCGGGCCGGCAATGCTCGTGATCTGAAGCCCATGATCCCGCATTATTTCGACCGCGATAGAAAGCTTCGAACCGATATTCTCGGGAGTGACGGGATAGCCGGGCCGAACAGGCAGCTCGATGCCGTCGAATCCCAGCGAAGAGATGTGCCGGGCCAGCTCCGGCAGCGCAAACTTCCAGGGTTTGCAGAAGACGGAGAACGTCACGTCAGGCACCTTCGCGCTCCTCTTGAAACCGAAACGGCTGACCGCCGACGACCTGATCGCTCGTGATGGTTGAGCACCAGTAGGTCTCGATATGGGCGATCACCAGTTGGGTGCCATGAGAGTGAGGGACATAGGGGCGGCGGCGCGAGTTGTAGAGGCTATCCGTCATATCGCGCATGAGCACCGTGTTCCTGCCGAGCCCAACGAGGCGGCGAATGGAGAACGGACGGCCCAGAACGCACATGTTCGTGAACTCCCATGACCACGACATTCTCGATGGATCGGTGCTGCAGCAGATTGTGGATCTCCGCGCCATCGTCGCTGACGGCATCCTCTGCGCTAATCTTGAGGGCAGGATGCTGGCTTGTCCAGGCTGGGAAGGAGGGGCAGGGAGGTTCGTCATCGCAGCCGCCGTCTGAGTCGTCGATCGGCAGGGGAGGCTCACGGGTGGGGTCGAGGTACCGCCAGGAACGAATGTCCTCAGGGGCCGGTGAGTTGGGAGCTTCCTGCGCGCGCTTTCGCTGCGGAGTTCCCTCGTAGAACGGCATAGTGCCGCTGGGGGCATGGATGATCAGAACCCCTCGCGCCCTGGCTGCACGCAGCACCTCGTTCATCGCCGGAGCCAACTCGTCCACGCGCCGCGAAGCCCCCGCGCACCAGTGCCGATCCCACATGTCACAGACCAGAAACGCAGTACGGCGCGGATCCCACAGCGCAGACGTCTGAATAACTTCGAACGTCCCGCTTCCCGCAGTGGTCTCCCTGCGCCTGCGCAGGCTATGCGGCAGACTAGCTTCGTCCGTAAGTCCTTCGTCCAGCATCGTTGCATCCTCCGGCGCTTTGCCTATCCTGCAATGGAGTCAGGGACAGGCTAGCGGGAAAATTTCATTTGGCGAAATTAGAACGATCGGCGGAGGCTTCGAGCTCGCGGGCGAGGAGCAGGAAGCTGTCGTAGCGGCGCTGAGAGACTCTGCCATCGGCAATCGCGGCTTTCAGGCTGCAGTCCGGCTCGTTTTCGTGGCGGCAGTTGCGGAACCGGCAGGGAGACTCCAGGGGAACAGCGAACTCGATGAAGCAGTCCAGCAACTCTTCGCGGCTCATCGCGAGCAG
>JANXLO010000546.1 GCA_025355115.1 Chthonomonadaceae bacterium | reverse complement strand
CCATAACCTGGCTCAGGAGGAGGATGTCCCAACACTCGGCGGCAAAGCATGGATTCATCGCAAAGGCGCGACCCGCGCGTTTCCCGCAGGGCATCCCATGCTGAAGGGCACCAAGTGGGAGCATACCGGCCACCCGATCCTGATCCCGGGCAGCATGGGGGACAAAAGCTATGTCCTCTACGCTGAGCCGGGCGCGGCAAAGAGCCTTTTCTCGGTGAATCATGGCTGCGGGCGGCGTCTCTCGCGGTCTCAGGCGAAGCGTCAGTTTACCCAGAAGGACGTCAACGATCAGATGAAGAGGCTGAACGTGATGGTGAACGGAGGAGGAAACGTCCCCATCGACGAGTCCCCCAACTGCTACAAATCTGCGAAGGACGTGGTAGGAGCGGTCGTGGACGCGGGCCTCGCCCGCATCGCCTACACCCTCACTCCCATCGCCTCCCTAAAAGGGGTAGACTGACGCAAACCACTGACAGCAGAGCAGCTGCCAACGAGTATGCTGCTCTGCCCGTCGCCGAATAGTGTACGTTGAGGCCGCTACACACATAGAGCGGTTCAACTTATCCTAATTGCCACATGCGTGTCGCGTCAAGCGTTATACGGGGCGCCATTTGGGTTGTCCGGGCCTGATTGCAGGATTTGGGCGCGGCTGTGGCGTAATGGATTGGAGTATGTTCGCCCCCATGAACTGAGGGCTTCAATCCCTGGTGACGGGGACATTGCCGATTTAGAGGAACTGTTTTTACGATGACGAATGACGAGCTTTATGAAGTTCAAACGAAGGCTAGGGGGCCGCTTGGTGAGCTTCCGCTGACTGCGGAGATGCTCATCTCGCGCCCGAGCGGGGATGTGTTCGCGCTCTCGCAGAACGCTGGGATGGGGTGGAATCCGAAGGAGTTAAACCGACGAGAGTACCTGCTTCTGAGCACACAGGGCGGGATTCGGGATGCCGACGGCAGACCGGTCGCGCTGGGCTACCATACCGGGCATTGGGAGGTGGGACTGCTGACGCATGCGGCAGCGAAGGAGATTGCAGCGCAGGGCGGGCTGCCGTTCGCGGGCTACGTCTCTGATCCTTGCGACGGGCGCTCGCAGGGCACGGCGGGCATGATGGACAGCCTGCCCTACCGCAATGACGCCGCCATTGTCTTCCGGCGATTGATACGGTCGCTGCCTAACCGAAGGGGCGTGCTGGGCGTGGCGACGTGCGACAAGGGGCTGCCCGCCATGCTCATCGCGCTGGCGGGAGTCCCTAATCTTCCGAGCATTCTCGTGCCGGGCGGTGTGACGTTGCCCGCCGAAAACGGTGAGGATGCAGGCAAGATCCAGAGCGTCGGAGCGCGATTCGCGCACGGGCAGATCACGCTGAAGGAGGCGGCAGAGCTTGGCTGCCGTGCCTGCGCCACTCCGGGCGGGGGATGTCAGTTCTTCGGCACCGCAGCGACCGCACAGGTTGTCGGTGAAGCGTTGGGCCTTTCGCTGCCGCACTCCGCGCTGGCGCCCTCGGGGCAGCCGATCTGGCTCGACATGGCGCGGCGATCGGCGGTCGCATTGATGAGCCTGGACGCGCTGGGGCTAACCAGTCGCGACGTTCTGACGGACGCGGCCGTGCGCAACGCGATGACTGTCCATGCCGCCTGCGGAGGCTCGACAAATCTGTTGCTGCATGTCCCGGCGATAGCGCATGCCGCCGGTCTCAGACGTCCGACCGTGGAGGACTGGCATCGCATCAATCTCTCCGTGCCGCGCCTGGTGGATGTGCTGCCCAACGGCCCGACGGATCATCCGACTGTGCGTTTGTTCCTGGCGGGCGGAGTTCCGGAGGTCATGCTTCACCTGCGTGAGCGCGGCCTGCTGGAGTTGGACTGCCTGACGGTGACAGGCAAAACGCTCGGCGAAAATCTGGAGGAATGGGAGCGCTCCGAGCGGCGTAAGCGTCTGCGTGAGCGGCTGCGGGAACAGGATGGCGTCGACCCCAACGACGTGATTCTTGCTCCGACGCGGGCTGTGCAGCGCGGCCTCACCTCCACCGTCACCTTCCCGACGGGCAACCTCTGCCCGGAGGGCGCGGTCATCAAGAGCACTTCGATAGACGCCGCGATGGTGGACGCGGACGGAGTTTACCGCAAGCGAGGCCCCGCAAGAGTCTTCACGTCTGAGAGAGCAGCGATAGCAGCCATCAAAGCCGCTCATAACGACGCCTCCGCTCCGGAAGGCACGGAAAAGCGCATTCGGCCCGGCGATGTCCTGGTGCTCATCTGCCGTGGGCCGATGGGAGCGGGGATGGAGGAGATCTATCAGATCACCTCTGCGCTGAAGTTTTTGCCCTGGGGGAAGACGATAGCTGTCCTGACCGATGCCCGGTTCTCAGGCGTCTCCACAGGCGCATGCATAGGGCATATCGGGCCGGAAGCGTTGGCAGGTGGCCCCATTGGCAAAGTACTGGACGACGACATCATAGAGATAGTGATCGACCGCAACCGTCTCGAGGGAACGGTCGATCTTATCGGCATCGGAGACAAGGCGTTCGGGGTGGAGGAGGGGACGCGGCTGCTTGCGTTGCGCTCCATACGCACTGACCTTGCTGCCGACCCCGATCTGCCCGACGATACGCGCCTCTGGGCCGCACTGCAGGCCGTAGGCGGCGGCACGTGGGGCGGATGCGTCTACGATGTGGATGCCATCGTCAGCCGGCTGAACTTGTCGGTCCCTGCACACGAGACTGCAGCGTCGTGACAGCGCAGAACATTAAACGTGAGGGCCGTGACTCGGAGGCGCATCTTCCGGCTTTCCTGGAGACGGACAGCACGGGGGCAGAGGAGCATTACCGGCAGTTGATGTCGCTGGTCTCGGACTATGTCTACTGCTATCGCCTTCTGCCCGACGGCGCTCAGGTGCTGGAGTGGGCGACGGGATCACTCTTCTCGGTGCTGGGATGGAGCCTCGAAGAGATCAACAGCCGCGACTGGTCTGAACTGGTTCCTCCCGAGGATATCGATCTCACAAACGATCATATTGCACGGCTGTTTACCGGCGGAGAAGCGGTTGTCGACCACCGGCTTATCACCCGAACCGGAGAGATGATCAGGATTCGAAACTCGGCTAGTCTGGAGACTTTGCCTCAAGGACAGGGCGCACGGATCTATGGAGCCTTACAGGACATTACGGCGCGGGTCCAGGCCGAGATGGCCCGACACGAAACGGAGGCTCGTTTTCAGAATCTGGCGGAGGCGATGCCGCAGTTCGTCTGGATATCCGACAAGCACGGTGCTCTGAGTTATATTAATCAGCAGTTCGTTCAGTATACGGGACAGACCCTCACGCAAATTATGGACGGCGGCAGTGTGCAGTCCGTGCATCCTGAAGACGTAGTGGAGATGTCTTCTCAGTGGCAGGAGGCGATGCGCAGGCAAGAGCCTTATACGGTGGAGTTTCGATGCAGAAGGGCGATGGATGGGGCCTACCGGTGGTACCTGTGTCGAGTCGTGCCCATCCGAGATGAGGCAGGCATGCTGCAGCAGTGGATCGGCACTAGTACCGACATTCACGAGCAAAAGCAGGCGCAGGAGCAAATGGCGGCGCTGAACGCGCAGCTCCATCGGGCGATGCGCGAGACGCATCATCGTGTCAAAAACAATCTTCAGATGATTTCGGCTTTGATGGAGATGGAGGAAGACGAGACGAAGGGGACAGTTCCGAAATCGTCCTTATCTCGAATCAGACAGAACGTTTCGACGCTGGCGATGATCCACGATCTGCTGACGCATGAAGCTTCCGTGGACACCGACGACTCCAGCCTTGCTTCCACCGATGTGATGGGTCAACTGCTGCCGTTGCTTCAAGTGTCGGTGGGAAATCGGCATATCGGCAGCGACATAGATTTGATCCTGCTTTCGACCCGCCATGCCACCGCGCTGTCGCTGGTTGTCAATGAATTGGTGAACAACGCCGTCAAGCATGGCTCCAGTAACATCGCTGTATCGCTCAAACGGCAGGCCGGAAGGACGACAGATGCGAATGGCCACTCCCTTTTTGCCCTGGAGGTCAATGATGATGGCCCGGGGTTTCCGCTGGATTTCAACTCCCAGACAGCCGCAAGCACCGGACTCGAGCTCATAAACAGCATTACGCGATGGGATCTCGGCGGCACCATTGTGTATGCCAATCGCGCCGAGGGCGGCGCCTCGATTCGTCTGAATTTTGCGCTGCCGGAACCGCTCGATTGATGCCGCTGGAAATGAGCCAGGCATACAAGTCTTTTGGGAACAAACCCGCTCGCCTAAGCGTCAGTAGGAAAGATAACGCAATGGGCGAGCAGACAGAACAGAGTTGTCCATTGCGGGCAGAATTAACGTCTGGAAATGCCCAATCTACAGGCAAGGAGCGAATACGATGAACAAAGTTAACTGGGGAAGCAATCTGGTTTTTTTCCTGCTCGGCGCGGCTACGGGGGCGGCTGTCGCTCTCCTCTACGCACCGCAGGACGGTGAGTCCACTCGACGCCTGATCACCGATAAGGCAGGCGAGTACAAAGAGAAGGCGTCCGATGTCGCCTCGAATGTGGCTAATACCGCGAAGGACAAATGGGGGCAGGTTGCGGATCAGGCGCAGACCGTTCTCAGCCGAGGCCAGCAGAAGGCCAACGATACCATCGACGGCGTCGCCGACAAGGCTCACGCCAGCGTGAACAACATGGGCTAATCGCCCGCATACTCTGGATCCTGAATCATCAGGTTAAACAGCGCGTCTGGAAGTCTCTCCCGACGCGCTGTTGAGCACATTGTGTCATTCGCAGGGCCCGTTCCACATCCCTGTCTATTCCACTATTCGTTCCCCGCCAAAACTAGTTTTGGCGGGATGGAGGACAGTTTCATGCAAGAGGTGCCGACATACTGGGTCGTGGCTTCCGCAATCTATTTCATCATCAGCATTATCTGGTCGGTGGTGCTGGTCGCTGGGATGCTCTTCCTGTATAAGAAGGTTATGCCAGTTCTGACGGAGGCCAGATCGCAGGTCAAGCGCGTCAGCACTCAGGCGAAGGGAGTGGCCATGAAGGCATCGAACACGGCCAACATCGTTCACGTGCACACCCAAAACCTGCTCGGCAACGCCAACAGCGCAGGATTTATGGTGACGAGCAAAGCAAGGAGCGTAGGAGCCGCGTTGACGGGAGTGCTAGTCGCTGCCCGCGTGATGAATTTCGTCCGCAAAGTATTCTGACATACCGCCGAATTCGTGCGACAAATTCGAGGCCCCGACGCCTTTCTGAAGCCAATGCCCCGCCCTGCACTCGAATGCAGCGCGGGGCATTTTATGGATTCATTGGGTGGTCAGCAGTCGCATCGCCCGTTCGGCTGCATCGCGCAGGAGCCTGCTGCCGGACTGCATTGCCTCTTCCAAACTAAGCGGCCCGTCCAGAATGCATAGTGCCGCAGTCAGCCCTGCGGGACGAAGGAGCGTCTCAGCCCCCTCCGTGATGCTGCCAGCCAAAGCTATGACAGGGATGCCTGAGTCTTGGGCTCTTTGCGCGACTCCCGCCACGACTTTGCCTCTGGTCGTCTGACCATCAAGCCGGCCTTCGCCAGTCAACACAAGATCGCAATTTCTTAAATGACCGTCGAAATCGACCATGTCCAACACCAGATCTGTCCCGGACTGAAGGCTCGCATTGCAAAACGCGAGTAGCCCCGCGCCCAGGCCTCCCGCCGCGCCTGAGCCAGGCACTACGGAGACATCTTTGTGGAAAGTGGATCGCAAAACCAAGGCGAAGTGGTGCAGTGCGTCGTCGAGAAGGGTGACCATAGCGGGCGTCGCGCCTTTTTGCGGGCCGTAAACGGCGGCCGAGCCATCCGCGCCGCAGAGTGGATTGTCCACATCACAGGCGGCGAACACTTTTATGTTTAGG
>JANXLO010000533.1 GCA_025355115.1 Chthonomonadaceae bacterium | reverse complement strand
GTGCTGCTCGGCGAACTCCACGGCTTTTTTGATTCCGTAGGCCGTGCCGACGTTGAATACGACCGGCAGTTTGCCTGTGACGTAGGGGATCATGGCCTCCATCTGCGGATCGACCGTCGGTGCGGTTCCGAGCAGAGTCTTCGCGTCCGAGTACCGTTTCGCCTTTGCGAAGTAGTCGGCGATCTTCTTCGTCTGCTCCTTCTCGGCGTCTCGTTGCTGCTGGAGGAAATCCGCCGGCAGGAAGGAGCGGAACGCCCGTGGAATGCGGCGCGTGCCCTCCGGGAAGTTGACGTACAGGCCGCCGGGGCTGCGGACTTTCATCAGCTCGGGAGTCCAGCCGCTCAGGTTGATGACGGCACCCTGCCCGGAGATGACTGGCCCGCCTCCCCCGAAGCCGCCGCCCTCGGCGGGGTGCGTCATGACGGCCGTCACCCCGTCGCAGCGGGTGACGGGAATATGCTCGCTGTCCGCATGAACGGCTGTGAGCGCCAGCAGGTCTGGCTGAAAGGGGCCGATTTCGCTGCTGTCGATGGTGGCGTTAACCTGCTCGATTTCGGCGAGGCCTAGATCAGAGCCGCCGTCGATCATGCCGGGATAGACGTGAAGCCCCTTCGCCTGAACGACGAACGTGCCTCGAGGAATGGGGACGTTTCTGCCGATGGCCTTGATGCGACCGTCCTCGACCACCAGAGTTCCGCCGGGAATGTCCGGCCCTGAGATGGGATGCAAAGTCGCGCCGACCACGGCGTAGGTGCGTGTGTCCGGCGGGACAGGCAAACTGAATGGCTCCGTGAGGGAGGGGAGGACGCCAGTGCTCGCCGTCGAAGTCTTATCGACTCCGAAAGCGTCCCGTCGCTGAAAGAAGACCTCGCCCTCAACCAGAGTGGTCACGCACTTGGAATAGACGCTGAACGGATGGCCGTCCCACACGACGATGTCGGCATCCTTGCCGGCCTCAAGGCTTCCCGTCCTCCGGTCGACGCCGAGCTGAATGGCGGGATTGATGGTGACGAGTCTCCACGCCTCCTCTTCGTTAAGCCCGCCGAACTTTATGGCCTTCGCCGCCTCCAGGTTGAGGCGGTAGGTGCCTCCCTGGTTGTCGGAATTGACGGAGGTGATGATCCCTGCCCGCTCGCAGAGGGCTGCGTTGTAGGGAATGGCGTTGTCGGCCTCAACCTTGTAGGCCCATGCGTCGGCGAATGTGGAGATCGGGATGTGCGCCTCCGCCAGCTCCGGAGCGATCTTGTAGGCCTCCAGCGCGTGCTGAAGCGCGCCGATCTTGAAGCCGAACTCCTGGCTCAGCCGGACCATCATGAGCATCTCGTCGGCCCGGTAGCAGTGACACTGCACCCAGATTTCGCGCTTCAGAATGCCCGCCAGAGTCTCAAGTCGCAGATCACGGCGCGGGGGGACGGCGCCGGGGTCGCTCTGCTTCGCCGTCTCGTATTTGGCCCAGTCCGCCATGTACGTTCGGGCCTGAGTGAACGCTCGGCGGTAGACCGCCTCGACGCCCATCCGGGTCGAGGGAAAGCGCGTCGCGCCGCTCGACTGGCCACTGCGCTTCACGTTCTCGCCCAGCGCGAACTTCACCATGCGCGGCGCGTCCGGGACGATCATCTCCTCGACCGTGCCGTTCCATTTCATCTTCACGACGACGCTCTGGCCGCCAATGGCGTTCGCGCTGCCGTGCAGCAGCAGGGAGGTGGTGACTCCATTGGAGAGGCCGCGAAAGATGGAGATCGACTGCGGATCGATCACATCGTGGATGCGAACCTCGGCGGTGATGCTGTCGGTCGCCTCGTTGGTGGCGTCCTCGGCGATGTGCGAGTGCGCGTCGATGATGCCGGGCGTCACGAATTTGCCGGTCGCGTCGATCACCGCGATTCCGGCGGGCGCCGGCAGCGCCTTGCCGATGGCGACGATCTTGCCGTTCTGCACCAGCACGTCGGCGTTGACGAGGACGCCCTTCGTGACGGTGATGACGGTGCCGTTGCGGATCAAGACTTTGCCGCCGGTATGCAGAGCTGGCTTGCGGTCGGCCTCGAGCTCGACGAGCGGATCAGGCGTCTTTTTCGCCGCGGGAATTGCGGGGCCGGCAGCTGGCTTCTCCTGGACGGGCAGGGCAGGATTGGCGACGGCCTTCTCCTGCGCCGCACCCGGTTTCGTGGCGGGCTTTGCTTGAACCGGCGGGGTGGGCTTGACGACAGGCTTCTCCTGCGCTGTGGCGAAGATGGCTCCGCCGAGCAGGAGCGAGGCCCAGCTCAACTGGAAGAGGGAAATTTTCATTGGTCATCATCCTCGGCGGGCGGGGGAATGGGGAACGCGGGACGGGCCGCCGGACGGTCGTTCTCCAGGTCGAATTTGCTTTTGTCGATGAATACGTAGCGAACCTTGGTCTTCGCATCCGCGAAATCGCCGGTCATAATGACGAGGTCGGCGATTTTGCCTTTCTCGACGGTTCCCAACTGCCGATCCACATTGCAGAACTTCGCGGCATTTACTGTCAGGGCTTTTAGGGCGTTCTCGCGGCTAAGGCCAGCCTTGATGGCCTTGCGAAGGCTGTCCATGAAATCAGTTGGGTTGCGCGAGCCTTTCATCGTGAAAGCGAATGGAACCCCCGCTGTCTGAAGCTTCGAGACGTTGGCAATCTTCTCTTCCCATTTGCGATGCTGTTCGGCGATCACCGCCTTGGGCGTGTCGTCCTCGTCCTCCGGAGCCGCGGCTGCCGCGCCGGGGGCCGGCGTCTGCCTGCCGGAAGGAGCTGCACCGGGAACGCCCGTGGGCGTTGTCACGGGGGCATTCGGGTCTGCGGGAGGCGCGCCGGGAACCGCTCCGCCGGGAGTGCCATTGCGCCGCCCGCCGGGCCGTCCTCCACCACCTCCGAGACGAAGCCCGCCCCCGGGTGCGCTTCCAGGCCCACCCGCTGCGCGTGCCACGCCCGGCTCATCGCCAAAATTGAGGCTGACCAGCACCGGAATCTGCTTCTTCGCCAGTGTAGGAGCGAGTTTCCAAGCCTCTGCCCCGCCGTTCACGACCAGCTTCAGGCCGAATTCGTCAGCGATGTGCATTGCCCGGACGATCTGGTTCTCGCTGTCCGCGTCGAAAACGACGGGCATCTCTCCGCTGAGCACCGGCTGCAGAGCCATCAGGGAGTCGTCCGTTGGAGGGCGCTGGCTACCGCCCTTCGCGAAGGCGGTTTCGACTGTTTTGTAGTACCGCGCATCGAGCAGGGTCTGGCGAAGCAGTGCGATGTAGCCGAGCAGGCTGCCGGGATAGCCTGTCCCGCTTGACCGCTGCTGCCCGTCCTGGTTGGGATTGAACGTCCGTGCGCCGCCGAAGCCGAAGCCCATCGTCACAGCGGGCCGCACTACCGAATCGCGCCGGGGAGTCCCACTCAGATTGACCAGCGCGCTGACCCCGCTGATGCCGCCACCGGGCGGCGCGATCAGAGCGGAGGTGAATCCAGCCTGTCGCAGCGGCGTGAGCGAGGCCTCTGTAAGAGTCAGGTAGTCCGCTGCGCGCAGTTCAGGACGGATGCCTTTTCTGTTGGCAAGTCGCATCGAGGCGGGCGCATAGGAGGCGGTGTCTGGGGCTGTGTCCTGGTCGGGTTGCGCGGCCGGGGGCGTGACGCCTGCGCTCATCTGGGCGTCCATGAATCCGGGATAGACCGTCAGGCCCTCACCTTTGATCACTTCCGCTTCCGCCGGAATCTTCATGTCCGGCCCTATCGCCTCGATGATCCCGTGTCGCAGGAGAACGGTTGTCTTTTCGATGACACGTCCGTCCCCCACTTCGACGCGGATGCCGACCAGGGCATAGATGTCCGGGGCGGGCGTCTGGGCAACAGCGGGCAAGGCCCCTATCGCGAGTCCAATGCAGAGCGGAAAAGTCAAGCGCAAGAGCGAGCCTCTCTTTCTGAGCGCATGCGAATGTCATGCGGAAGCGCGGCGGCGAACCGAAAAGTGCATTGCAGTAGAACATGCCGCCGGGAGGGGAGGAAAGACGATTATAGAGGTTTTAGCCAGACAAAGTCAACGGGGCACGGCAGCCAGTGCCGTGCCCCTTCTTCGGAGCCGAAAACGCCTCATTAGGCTATGGACGAGGGCAGTGCTTCCGCGTTACGGCATTTGACAGACGCAGGGTCTATTCCGCCTCCGGCAGCGTCTCCTCCCAGCGGCCCATCTGTCTGAACTTGTTGTACCGCGCGTCGATCAGGTCGTCCGCGGAGAGTCCGCCGAGCGCGGCGAGGTGGCAGAGAATGGCGATTTTGAGCGTTGCCGCAGCCGCCGCAGGGTCACGGTGTGCCCCGCCGAGCGGCTCCTCGAGCACCTCATCGACTAGCCCGAACTGCCGCGCGTTGTGTGCGGTCACCTTCAGTGCCTCCGCCGCTTCTGGGGCGCGATTGCGGTCGTTCCAGAGAATGGCCGCGCAGCCTTCGGGAGGTATCACGGAGTAGACAGCATGCTCCATCATCAGGATGCGGTCGCCGACCGCGATGCCAAGCGCACCGCCGCTGCCGCCCTCCCCAATAATGCTCACGATGATCGGAGTGCGGAGCATGATCATCTCCCGCAGGCAGACTGCAATCGTGCGGCTGATGCCTTCCTCCTCGGCCATTAGATTCGCCTCCGCAGCGGGAGTGTCCACGAAGATGAGCAGCGGCCGTTTGAATTTCTCTGCCAGCTTCATCAGCCGCAGCGCCTTGCGAAAGCCTGCGGGCCGTGCGCTGCCGAAGTTCCGCATCTGGCGCTCCTTCAGGTCGCGGCCCTTCTGATGCCCGAGCACGACTACTGGCTCCCCCTCGAATCGGGCCATGCCCCCGACAATCGCCGGGTCGTCAGCGTTGGTGCGATCGCCGTGCAGCTCCATGAAGTCCGTGCAGAGCAGGCGGATATAGTCCAGGCTATAGGGGCGCTGCGGATGCCTCGCCATCTGAACTTCGTTCCAGGGCGTGAGATGAGAGTACATATTCCGCATCAACTCCTGTTTCTGCACCTCCACTTTCGCGATCTCGGCCTCGATGTCTATGCCTCGTGCCTCCGCGTCCGCATGTGCGCCTACATTGCTGCCGATCCGCCGGAGTTCGGCGATCAGGTCGTCCAGTTCAGCGATGGGCTTTTCAAAATCAAGCGGGCTGATGAGCATTCACTCTCTCCTCCGCGAAAAAACCGAGCATTCTGCCGAGCGTGTTTCGCATCTCCTTGCGCGGCACGATTCGGTCTATCATGCCGCAGCGCATCTGAAATTCCGAGGTCTGAAAGTCGTCGGGGAGCTTGACGCCCTGGCCCTGATTGCCGACGCGCAGGCCAGCGAACCCGATGATCGCGCCCGGCTCCGCAAGTATAACATCGCCGAGCGAGGCGTAGGAGGCATAGACTCCCGCCGTGGTCGGATGCGTGAGAACGACGACGTAAGGAATAGAGGCGCGGTCGAGGCGGGCGACCGCCGCGCTCGTCTTCGCCATCTGCATCAGCGAGAGCAACCCCTCCTGCATCCGCGCCCCGCCTGACGCAGTGAACAGCACGACTGGCAGACGCTCGCGCTCGGCATACTCCATCGCACGCACCAGCTTCTCGCCCGCGACACTGCCCATCGTCCCGCCCCGGAAAGCGAAGTCGGCGATGCCGAGCACGCAGAGGGTCTCCTCGATGCGCGCCGTGCCGGTCACGATTCCGTCGTTGAGGCCTGTCTTGGCGTTGTCGCTTGCCAGTTTGTCCTTATACTCAGGAAAACCAAGGGGATCCAGCGAAGAGACATGAGCGTCCATCTCCACGAAGCTGTCCTCGTCCGCCGTCAATCCGAGCCTCTCCGCCGCTCTGAGGGCGTGATGATATTCGCACTTTGGACAGACATTGAGGTTCTGCTCCACATCGCGCGCAAACGAAATTTCAGTGCAGCGCGGGCATTTGCTCCAGAGACCATCGGGAACCACTGCCTGCCTGCCTCCGGTGCGTTCATGCCGCCGAAACCAACCGCCACGAGCCATAAGGGTTCTGCTTCCTTCTTCAATTCGAGTATGCAGGAAAATCGCCTGCGGCCGGAGAAACTGAGAGTGACCGCTGCTCTCCACGAGGCAGAGCAATTCCGTTTTAAGGACAGCCACGACAATGAGTTTGCCTGATTGGCGCAAAGAGATCGACCGTATCGACGCCGAAGTGCTCGCTTCCCTAAACCGACGCGCAGAACTCGCGCAGCAGATCGGTCATGCGAAGTCTCACACCCGCTCCCACTATTTTACCCCTGAACGCGAGCAGAACGTATTCAAGCGGCTGCTCGAACTGAATCAAGGGCCGCTGGACGGAACCGCGGTACGCGCAGTCTACCGGGAAATCATCTCGGCCTGTCGTGCTCTCGAGAAGCCGCTCAGCGTGGCGTTCCTCGGGCCAGAGGGCACTTTTAGCCACCTAGCGAGTATAGCACGGTTCGGGACTTCCTCGCAGTTCGTGCCGACCGAGAGCATCGCCGACGTCTTCTCACAGGTCGAGCGCAACGTAGCGGACTACGGCATTGTGCCCGTCGAGAACTCCTGGGCGGGCGTCATCCCCGAGACTCTCGACACCTTCATGAATTCTAACCTGCGCGTGGTCTCGGAGGTCTATCAGCCCATCGCGCACAATCTGCTGAGCCACTGCGCCAGGCTGGAGGATATCAAATGCCTCTACACGCACTTTCAGCCGCTCGCTCAGTGCAAACAGTGGCTGACCAACCATCTGCCGGGCATCGAGAAGATTGAGGCGTCCAGCACCGTCCGCGCCGCGGAGATGGCAGCCGCCGATCCGACGGGCGCGGCGATCGCCACCTCACTGGCCGCTGAGCGCAACAATCTGCCCATTCTCTGTGAGCATATCGAGGACAACCCCTCCAATCGCACCCGTTTTCTCGTGCTTGGCTACAATGAGCCGGAGCCGACAGGCCGGGACAAAACCTCTCTGACCTTCTCGGTGCATAACCGGGCGGGGGAGCTAGTCCACGCGCTGAACGCATTCGAAAAGTACGATGTGAACCTGACGATGATCGAGTCGCGCCCCACCAAGACGGCGGCCTGGCAGTATGTGTTCTACATCGATGTGCAGGGTCACACCTGCGACGCCTCGGTGACCAAGGCGATCAATCTGCTGAAGGAGCACTCGCTGTTCGTGCGTGTGCTCGGCTCCTACCCCGAGGCCGGGTGACGGAGCGCAAATCGAGAAGGGTAGAGTCGGGGGGCCCGGCCCCCCCCC
>JANXLO010000457.1 GCA_025355115.1 Chthonomonadaceae bacterium | reverse complement strand
TTCGGATGATCGAGACGTACAATCCACTCTCCACCGCGCACCACCTCTCGATGCAAGGCCTATCGGAGGCAGGCTGGGAAACCATCCAGACCAGCAGTTTCGGATACAGGCCCTACGATACGGAGAACCCGATACACTAGCGACGCAGGATCTCATCGCACTGCTCTCCAACGAAAAGCAGGTGACGGCCAAAACTCCTCCAACTTTCCTCGTGCACGGCTCGGACGACAACGCCGTCCCGGCGGAGAACAGCCTCCTCTTTGCCATGGCCTGCCGCAAAGCCGGAGTGCCGGTGGAGCTGCATCTCTATGAGCACGGCCCGCACGGCTTCGGCCTGGGCGGCAGCGACCCCGTGCTAAGTGCCTGGCCGATCAGCTGCGCGAAATGGCTGAAGCATCGCGGCTTCTTCAAACAGACGCCCTGAGAACGATGCGGATGCGAATACCTTTGCTCACATTGCTCCTGCTTGCCGCTGCACTGTCCGCCTTCGGGCAGGGCGTTGGCCACGTGCCGCCCGACAGAACCTCACCTGCTCACCGCCTCCGACGGCTACTGCCTCTTCTCCGACCCCAATCCGCTTCCCGCTCCCGACCATCTCCACGACTGGTATCCGTTCTGGGAGAAAAGTCTCGGCAGGCCGCGCTCCCGAGGAACGAAATCGCGGGACGGCGCTCGCCGCCGAGAGTTCACCAACGGCACCGTCGTCTACAATCCGCTCGGCAACGCCCCATGCACCCTCACGTTCAAGTCCGAACGCCGCAGCCTCGACACCGGCAAAATCTCCCGTATTCACACCATCCCCGCGCTCGGCGGAGACATTCTTCTCCGCCTCAGATAGCGTCAGGTGTAAGGCAGGAGGGAGAAGGCATGGGTTTGGTCGTACCAACGGAGGCGCGCAGCTCGAATTAGCTGGCAGAGGTGGTCTGCTTTGACAGTGAGATAGCGCTCTGTCATCTCGTCGGCGATCCCGGCTAAATAGATCGGTGGGATTGAGCCTACGCCCCCTCTGTCTAAAACACTTATAGGATTGGTGTCCAGAATCAGCAACTTCTATTTCTCCACCTCAAAGCCGTCAAGCTGGTTCTCGCGCCATTCTCGCCCCAACCGCATCACTTCATAGTACAACGGGTCATCCGCAAAACTGCCGACGATGGCTTTCCATCCGGGCTTGGGATTTGTCAGGGTCGGGAGAGAGCCGCTTTCAATCTGACGCTGCAGCGTATCTATGCGCGTCTCCAATCACTCTTCTACTGTTTGCGAAGCCATAAGTGTCCCACCTTCTTGCCTATTCGAACCATGACCCCCGCACACCAAATTTTATTTTTCTCGGCGTTTAGTCCTTTATTTTCGCAAGAGTCATTGCTCTATTGGCTTGCCTATTGCACTAACAGCAACCTTCTGATATACTAAATTTACTGTTCGCTACGAAGAGGCGAATGCACCTACTCAATAACCCCAATTCAAACAAACGGAGGCTGTGGAAACGCGGGCTAGATTGCTAGAAGATTTGTTGCAAAGGCGTCTCGTAAGATAGCGACACGTTCTTGTTCCGGTAATGCTTTGATTTGTTCTAACCAATTCGCTTGGCGAACCCGTTCCAGAAAGTCCGGGTGATTTAGATCGATCTTCCCAATATTCGACAGGATTTCATCATCTCATTCCATGATAAACCGATGGAGAGCCGATTTTAGATTGCATGTTCCTTCCATATGATTGTCCGTTCCTCCTCTCACTATTCCGTGAGGGAACGTTACTTCACCAGCGCAGGCAACCGTCACAGTTGGTATTGTAAAAGGCGAACATCCTTCAGACGGAAATGCCGGGAGGTGGTTCGACGCCGGTTCTTTAATGTGCCCGCACAGCCGGTCACATTGACGAAGGCCGGCAGTGCAGAAGTTCACTTCGGGGGGCGCCCTGTCAGTCCCCGATCCCTCCTCGCACTTCCGTATAGGGCACGTGTGCTAATGCCTCGTGTCAGCGTTTCCATACCAGAGGATTGATGGTATTGTCGTTGAGGACATCTCCGACCTTGAGTGTGGCGAGATAATGCTCGGGGAGGACGTTTTTCTTGCCATTGAAGGTGCTGCCGTCGGGCATGTATGCGCAGGTCATGGCGCGGCGCGGCCTGTTCGTCATGTTCGCGCCCGCGCCGTGCGCGGTGAGTCCGTTGTGAAAGACTGCGGAGCCAGCGGGGCAGGGGCAACCCACCGGATCGATCTCTCGCCAGAGCGGGTAGAGCTTGAACAGGTCAGACTGATTGACGCCGATGCCGACGTTGTCGAAGGTGGCCGTATGCTGACTGCCGGGGATATACCACATGCAGCCATTGGCCATGGTGGCCTCATCAAGCGCGACCCAGAGCGAGATGGCCTGTCGAGAATCGAACGACCAGTACGGATCATCAAGGTGCCAGGCTGTCGGGTTGCCGAACGGCGGCTTGAAGAGGGCTTGATCGTGCCAGATGCGCATTCCGTCCACGCCCGCCAGGAGCGCCGCCATCTCGCCGAGCCGCGAGTCGAACATAATCTCCCGCATCCCTGCATGGGTGTCGGCCAGCTTCACGCACTGCGTGAAGACTTGCGCATAGTAGGCGTCAGGATCCTGCTGGTTGTTGTAGCCGTTCTTGGTGGCCAATCGGTCATCGACTGCCTCCTGAGTGGTCG
>JANXLO010000426.1 GCA_025355115.1 Chthonomonadaceae bacterium | reverse complement strand
GAGTACTGGATACTCAGCCTGAACGACCGGACGCTTGAGGTCTATCGTCAGCCTGCCGCGACGGAAGGCCACCCGCTCGGACATCGCTACCGCAGCCTGACGACCTATTCTGAATCACAGGCCGTCGCTCCTCTGTTTGCTCAGGATGGGGAGATCAGGATCGCCGACCTGCTGCCGTAGAGGTCTTATGCCTCTTCGTAGAATAGTAATGTTGGAAGGGCTGCGTGACCGTCCCCGGTACGCAGCCCTTGTTTTTCAAATGATGCACAGATAAGGAAACCTAGACCATGCCGCCTTCAGAAACACTATCCCATGTACAGCATCTCGCTCTCCTTGAAGTATTCGATAACCCGCGCCCCGAGCGCGCATATCGCATTGTTCACACTTGTCCGGAGTTCACTTCGGTCTGCCCGAAAACCGGCCAACCCGACTTCGGAACGATCACCATCGACTATATCGCCGATAAGCAGTGTCTCGAGCTGAAGTCCCTGAAGATGTATTTTTATGCTTTTCGGCAGATGGGCATCTTTTATGAGGCCGTCACAAACCAAATTCTAGACGATCTTGTCGAAGCATGTCAGCCTCGGAGCATGACGGTAGTCGGCGACTTCAACGTGAGGGGCGGCTTTTCTTCGGTCGTGACTTGCGAATACCGCGCCGACAGCAATGCCCCTCTCCGCTCAGCGTAGAATGGTCGTACATGGAGCGGCGGGGGCAGTCGCTGCAGATGTTCTAGAAGCGGGTTGCGGTGAGGTCGAAGGAGATGCGGTGGTTGAAAGTGGAGTAGGTAAGCTGGATCTCGCGCGCTCCGATTTTGCGGCCCAGAGTGAACTCCAGGTCCTGATAGCTCGACTCTCCGAATCGCTGCAACGTGGCTGAGGAGAGAAGCCGCCAGTTGTTGTTCAGTCTGTAGGACATGTCGGCCAGAAACCCGGCGTCCTGCACGTCCAGGTAGGTGCTTCCCGAGACTCTAACCTGCAGGCGCTTCTGAACCAGCATGGAGTAAGTGGCGCTCAGTCTGTGTTTGCCATCTGAGATGAGGAATCCGGTGGGCTGAGTCAAGTAGTCGTAAGTGAGGTTCATCGACCCTCCGCCGTTCAGCGTATGATCCATGGATATGGTCGCCTGTGTCGTAGCTCCGTTATGTCCCTGGCTCGACCATTGCTGCCCTATGGTCAACGAGCTTAAAAGCGAAGTGCGCCGATCAAGGGTAATCGGGCGCGAGAAGGCGCGCATGTTTACGCCCTCCGTCGTTTCAGCGAAAGAGTCGATGGCCGTGTCGTGGCTGACAGTGCGGTTTGAAGCCAACGTCGAGCCGATCGTAAAATCGATGGCCTTGGCGCCGAAGAGTTTGTGCGGCTGCGACTCCACGTAGAAGTTGCTCTGCGTGTTGGTGGCCGCATTCTGAAATGTCTCGCCGCCGGAAAGATTGGCTCCCCATCTCACTACTTTGGACTGCTGCGTGAAGTTCGCCGTGGTGAAAACGCTGTCGTGGTGAGGGAACTCGAGATAGAAGGAGCCCTGAGTCGCGGAGTTGAACTCCTGGCTATGTGTCCAGCGGAAGCCCCAATCGCTCCGGGTGAGGCCTGTCAACCCATAGGCGCCGTCGTAACGCTGCGAGCCCTGGCCGTTGTAGCCTTTGAGCAAGTCAAGCGACCAGCCCGGCTGGGTCGCATAGTATCCCCGTCCAATCGGCTGCTGATGACGAAGATAAGCTATGCCGGAAGAGTGCGGCGAAAGCTCGAAATAGATGGGCAGATCGAGCCCGAATCCGCTCGTCCCCACGCTGATGAACTGGTCCGAGAACAGCTCCTGCGAGCCAAGCGGCAACTCATAGAAGGGCAGCGTCAGGATTTTCACCTGATCCTGATAGAACTTGGGGCTGCGAAACTGCAAACGGTCACCGGGGAAATAGGTGATGCCCTTCGCTACCACGACAAGCTTCACTTGCAAATCAGGCATATTGATATAAGAGTAGGGAATCTGATTTTTGGTCGGCTCCAGGCGCAGGTGCTCTCCATTGACTGTCACAGTCGACAGATTGCCCTTTTCGTCCTGCGCGATGGCATAGCCCTGAGAGGTGGGGATGCTGTAGTAGAGAACAGTCGCGTGAAGGACATCTTTGCCGCGCTTCAGAACCACATTTCCGTGTGCCCGAACCGTCTGATTATCGCACTGAAGTTGCAGCCTGTCCGCGTTCACCTCGAAATTGCGGTAGGTCAGTCGAGCGCCGCCATTTCTACCGTTGCCCTCGATAACCCTATCCGTCGCACCATAAGCCAAATAGCTTGTGGCGGCGAACATCATGTAGTTGTTGCCCTGAAAAGTTGCCTGCGGGTCGTCGGTGAAGAGAATCTCAAGGGTGGCGATCGACTGACCGGCGACCGTTGCGGTCAGCTGAGCGACGCCAGCTATGGGAGAACTCGTCAGATTTACCTGTGCGATCCCGCCAATCGTGCGCGCTAGAGTTTGAGAGAGGGTTCCAGCCGTAGTCTGAAACTGGACGACGACATTATTTCCAACAGGGCGACCATTGCCGTCCCTGACTTCTGCCCTTAGCACGGTAGTGTGTTTGCCGTCAGCCAGTAGCGCAGTGCGAGTGGCAGTCAAATTGATGGTGCCGACAGCTCCCGCACGGAGTTCACCCGCTGTCAGAGACAGCAGTATCAAGAGCGCCAACCACACCGCATTTCTGCAGGACATAGCGTAAACTCCACTCCGTTAGCGAAGGGGGCTTTTACAACGCCCCTTCCGACCTGTTCACTGTACAACCGGTCTTATGATATGACCGGTTTATTTCTTCTCCGAAGCATCCGCTGCCGACTTCTTGGCTGGGGCCAGAAGCTCGCTCATCATCTTTTCCGTCAGGTCGCGCGCAAGCGCGGCGGCGAGGTCATACTCGGTCGCTTTGGGTGATGGCTTATTTGGACTCTCGCCATTGTTGCCTGTGCCACGAGGAGCCGGCCCAGAGTAGTCCAGGATTTTAGCGCTCATCACCATACTGACTTTATTCGTCGCTTTGTCGTACTGGTAGTCGATGATCGAAACGGCCACCGCCATGTCGTAGCCCATGAGTTGGGTCAGCTTTGTCATGCGTACCGTGCTGGCAGTGGGCTTGTCGACATCTTCCTTGGTCAGAGTGCCCTCCGTCAGCCCGCGGCGTATGATCGGGGAGGAGCCAAGGAACGATACGGTTCGGTACTTGCCGGACAAGTTGAGGCGACTCTGCACGACATCGGTGATCACATCGGCTATCTGATCACTGACGCCTCCCTTTGTCTCCGGGGGAAACATGACGACGATCCGCGCTGGAGCGGCCATCATCGTTTTCTTGTCTGCACTCTTCGGCGGAGAGGCCATCTTCTTCGGCTTGTTTTTTTTGCCCTGACTCTTCTCCATTGTTCCAGGGGTCGTTCCCTGAGCTTGCGCGGGCGGAGCAAGCATTGACGCTCCGGCGAGCACAATTGTCAATCCAACACCGTTCAAAGCTGAGCGAACGCAGGAACTGGCTAAGGACTGTGGACAAAGTGCGGAGGATAAACGGATTTTCTGACGCATGCGAGTCTCCCTTGCGCTCGCCGCAAATCGGCTGAGGTAAACAGGCCTGCCGGGACGAGACGAAGCTGCGGTATAGTGAGGAAACAGAGCAGGCCGGGGAATGGCCTGCTCTGCTCATTGTGGAGTTAACGGCCGGTGATAATGAACGGCTTGATCTGGCGAGCGCGCTGACCATCCGTACCCAGCGCGTTCAGTTCGACGCTGTAGCTGCCAGCAGGGATTTTGATGCCCTTCTGGTCGCGCATATCCCAGACCGCTTCGCCCGTTCCGGTCGCCGAACTGCCTGCGGCGCGAGTTGGCGACAGGGTGCGGATTGAACGTCCGGACGTGTCTCTGATCACTACCTGCGTCTCAGCGTCCTGCGAGATGGAGTAGTGGATTGAGACCGTCTGACTGCCGGCTGCCCGCGTGCCGGATTGAACGACATTGAACCCGGTGATCAGGACGCTGCCGGACCGATTGATCGGCTCGGCCACGATCTGGAAGCTGCGCGTTCCGCTGGTTCCCGTGCTCACGCTATAGGATGCGTTGCTGTGCAGACTGCGCCGCGTGTTGCTGTCTTTGTCCACCAACGACAATCGGTAGTTGCGCGGCACACTGTTCGCGATATTGCTCCACGTCAGGGTCACATCCTCGTTCGGCTTCGGC
>JANXLO010000412.1 GCA_025355115.1 Chthonomonadaceae bacterium | reverse complement strand
AGAAACTTCAGCTCCTAGGCTTCAAAACATTCGCCGACAAGACCGAAATCATCATCGATAGCGGACTAACAGCCATTGTGGGTCCGAACGGATCGGGGAAATCAAATATAGTCGATGCCCTGCTCTGGGTGCTCGGCGAGCAGAATCCCCGGCTAATGCGCGGCAACGCCTCGACGGACGTCATCTTCGCGGGCTCAGACAGGCGGAAGCCGCTGGGGATGGCAGAGGTTCGTCTGACCATCGACAACAGTGATGGCACCCTGCCGATCAAATTCGGGGAGGTGACCGTCACTCGCCGTATATACCGCTCCGGTGAGAGCCAGTATATGCTCAACGGCGCACCCTGTCGACTTAAGGATATCGTTGAGCTGTTTCTCGATACGGGAGTGGGCAAGGGAGCCTATGCGTTTGTAAGCCAGAGCGAGATTGACGCCGTGCTCTCCGCCCGCCCTGAAGACCGCCGAGAGCTCTTTGAAGAGGCGGCCGGGATCAAAAAATATCGAGTCAAGAAGCGGGAAGCGCTACGCAAGCTCGAAAGCGCTGAGTCAAACCTGAACCGTGTCCGCGACATTCTGCATGAGCTCGAAGCGCAGCGGGAGCCGATGGAGAAGCAGGCGCAGACGGCCAAGCGCTTCACGCTTCTTCAGGAGCGCCTACACGAGATCGAGGTTGGGCTGCTGGCGGCGGAAGTGCAGAAGTCGGACTACGAGTTGTATGCCGGACGCATCGAGCGCGACGAAGATCAGGCCACTCTGCTGAAATTCGATGCTGAGCTGGCTCGCCTGGAACGAGCGTCGGCGGAGGTCGGCGAGAATCTGGCGCGGACGGAAGGCGAGATGGACGCGGCGCAGATGACCCGTCAGAACGCGCTGACCATGGTTGAGCGCACTGAAAGTCAGTTGACGCTCATGACGGAGCGCAGCCGCACTTCGGTCACAAACGAAGAGCAGTTCGCCGCCGAGCTCAAAGAACTCGCGGAGAGAGCGGAACGGCTGAAGGACAGCATCGCTCTCGATCAGCAGGATCGCGATGAGGCGGATGCGGAAGAGCAAAGCCGCCGGGAGGAGTGGGGGGCGCAGAAAGCCGCACTGACGGAGCTTGAAGCCGCTGTTCAACTGGCAGTAAGGCAGGCGGGCGACAGGCAGAATGAGCGCACACGCCGCCTGCAAGCCCGTGCAGCGCAGGAAGCTGCGTTGCGGGCGGCGAACGAGCGCCACACTGAACTGACAGGGCGATCGGAGCGCATGGACCGGGAAGCTCTTGTCCTTGTCGCTACGCTGTCGGAAGTCTCTCAGCGCGAAGAGGATGCCGCAGCCACTCTTAAGCAACGGACAGAAATTCGCCGCGAACTCGCTGAACTGAGGGCCGACGTGGAGAAGCGGCAGCATCAGAGCCAGACCGAGCAGATATCTGTCCGAGCTAGCCTCGATGCGTCGCGTCGCACACTCGCCGAGCAGTCAGCGCGTCTTTCCACACTAACTGAACTCCAGCAGAATCACGAGGGCTTCTATCAGGGCGTGCGCGCCGTTCTGAATGCCGTCCAGCGTCGGCAACTGGAAGGCCATTTTCGCGCAGTCGTCGATCTTCTCGAAGTCCCGGAGCCGTTTCGCGTTGCCATCGAGGTGGCGCTTGGTGGCAGTCTCCAGGATATCGTTACGCGAACAGAGGGCGAAGCGAAGGCGGGGATTCAGTGGCTGAAGCAGAACCGTGCAGGCCGCGCCACTTTCCTGCCTCTGCCGTTGCTCCGTTCCGGTAACAAGTTCGAGGTTTCGTCATTGTGGGGAATTGACTCTGCGATTCACAACGGCATGGAGCTTGTCGGCTTCGCGCCTGAGTACGCTCCAATCGCGCAGATGCTGCTTGGGCGGGTCATCGTAGTCGCGGATATGGAGGTGGCGATCGCGGTCTCTAAGCGCGTTGGGAGCGGATGGAGCAAGATCGTTACGCTCGAAGGAGAGCTGCTGACTCCCGGCGGCGCTCTCACCGGTGGATCGCTTCAGGGCAAAGGGGCACACCTTGTCGGGCGCAAGGGGGAGATGGATGACTTGAAGACGGTCATCCCCGCGGCTAAATTGGAGACGGAGAGACTCACGGGCCGCATAGAGCAAATCACTCTGTGCATTCAGGAGCTTGAGGCGGAGCGCAGGCAGGTGGTGCAGCAGGAGGCAACCGTTCAGGCTGAGATAGCTGCCTCCGAAAGCGCTCGGTCGGCGGCGGAGCGTGAGCGTCTGCGGCTGGTGCGTGAGCAGTCGGAACGCGAGGCTAGCCGGGAGGCGGTTGCCGCGCAGTTAGTTGGCCTGACAGGTGAGGTGGAAAGGCTGAATTCTGCGCTTGAAACCGAGCAGACGGAGAACGATTCGGCGGACGAGATGCTGGCCACGCTCACCGAGCAGACGCGGTCGCTGATGAGTCGTCGGGACGCCTGCCGCCTGCGAGCGATTGCTCTTGAAGTCGAGGTCAGCAGACTGAAGGAGAAGCGAGAGGGCCTGACTCGCAGTCTTGCCGCCGACATCGCCGCCCTGGCTGCCGTCGATCAGCAGATTGAGCAGAAGCATGCTCAAAGGAAGCAGGCGCACGTCTCCGGCGCGGATGCGGAGGCGGAGCTAAAGCGTCTTGCGAAGCTGCGAACCGATGCCGTGAGCGGTCTCGCGACGGCGGAGAGAGAGTACGTTCAGCAACGCGATCTGAGACAGGGCATGTTGGCGCAGAACTTCGAGACGAACAACGCCATCAAAGCGATAGTTAAGCGCCGCGGCGAAGTGACACATAATCTGCACGAGACGGAACTGAGACTGGCACGGCTGGAAGTTCAACTGACCCAGGCTCTGGAGAGACTGCGCGACGAGTACTCGATTACTAAGGAGGAGGCGCTCGCCCGACCGGAGAACTCGACGATCGACCGTAATACCGCCATGGAGGTGGGAAGGCTCAGACGCGAACTGCGCGGCATGGGAGAGGTGAACACCGGAGCAGTCGGTGAGTACGAGAGGCTGACGGAGCGGCTGGAGTTCCTAACGACTCAGCGAGCCGACCTGGAGAAGGGCCGCGAATCACTGCTCGCGACTATTGCCGAGATCGACGACAGCACTCGCGGCGTGTTCATGGAGACCTTTGAGGCTGTGCGGCGTGAGTTCGAGACGCTGTTCGTTCGCCTGTTCGATGGCGGCAGCACCAAGCTTATCCTGACCAACCCCGACGATATCCTGGAGACCGGAATCGACGTGATCGCGCAGCCTCCCGGAAAAAAGCCGCAGCACCTCTCGCTGCTCTCCGGCGGGGAGCGCGCCCTCACTGCGACCGCGTTGCTGTTCGCTTTTCTTGCAGTGAAGCCGAGTCCGTTCGTCCTGCTGGATGAGGTGGACGCGCCTCTGGACGGAGCAAATGTCGAAAAATTCACTCGACTCGTCGCCGAATTCAGCGAGCGCAGTCAATTTCTCCTCATCACCCATAACCCCACCACTATGGAGGCGGCTCCAACCTGGTACGGCGTCACTATGCGCGAGCCAGGCATCAGTAGCATTCTCTCCTATCGCGTCCCGCAAGAGTCAACGCCCACTGAGGCGGAGAAGGCAGTCGTGTTGGCGTCATAACGGCGCACTTTTAACAGGGAGGTTTGTATGAAAAAGGAAGTTCATTCCAGCAAGCGGCCCACGCTTCGATCCTGTATAATCGTTCTGCTGCTGTCTGCACTCTTCCTCGGAATTCCTTACGCACTTATACGGCGTGACCGCCTGACTGTTCTTGCAAGCTACAGTACGACCCCAGCATCGCAATGGAACGGTTTATACCAGGACTACACGTGGGTGAGTGCAAACGCTCAGGTGGGCCTGAAATTTTTGTACGGCGACCTCCAATTGCTCCAGCATGATAACTCCACAAACCAAACTGAAGTGTTGATTCCATCTATGTATACGTCCTTTCCTCTAACCAGTAATTTACGGTCACAATTCTCTCCTAATGGTAAATGGCTGCTCGCTGAGGATTTTTATTTACAAACATCTTCCATCATGGAACTCAAAACGAAACGCATCAGTCGTATGAAGTACGTTAACCACTTACATGACCGAACGTTTTGGCTTCAAAACGGCACTCAATGGGTAGAGATGGCATATGAAGCCAAACTAAAGGGTGTCATTCCTATCCTCCATTCTTTGAGCAATCCCGATTTGAAACTCCAACCAGTCCCCGATCCAGATTGTCACTTCATTGGCGTGACTGCCGATCTTCATGCTCTTGTCGCTTCATATGGACAGTCATTGATGATCAGCGATTATGGCCTTAATCCCCATCCGCATTTGACGCAGAAGCATTTTATCGAACTGCCGAGGATATTATCTCCTACCAGTAATGCAGAATTATCAGATTGGACATCGGAAATCCGATCGTCACCGGATGCTCGTAGAATTGCCTATCTGGTGCACGAGAGGCACATGAAGTCTATCTCACGTCTTCTCTTAAAGTATGGGGCGACTATCAGGGTCTTTTATAGCGAGGAGACGTCAATCTGGGTTAGTCAGGCGGACGGAACGAAATTGCGGAAGGTTGGATCTGAGCCTACACTTAACGTGGGCGATCTCAGGTGGACTCCGGATGGAAAGCGGGTGAGCGTGTTTATCAATAACCAGTTTTATGTGATTTCTGTGCCCGAGCAGTAGGATGGCGCCAGATGAGGAGAGGACAATGAAGACTGGCGGTCGGAGTAAACGCGCGAAAGGCTTCTTTGGCTGTTGCGCTCTGCTATTGGTAGCCTGCCTGCTCGCTGCTATTCCTGTCCTGCGCGAGCGGAGTGAACGGCTGACCGTCCTGGCAACCTACAGCACTGATGCTTCAATGTGGACGCGCTACTACGACGGCTATTGCTGGGAGACCAACAACGCTCAGTTGCTCTTTTATAATATTGCAAACAGGGATACGCAAGTGCTGCGGCATGATGATGCCCGGAACAGCACCAGTATATTCGTGCCGTCACTGACCACTCTATTAGGCGCAAAGGGGATTGTGATGTTTCCTCGCTGCTCTCCCGGGGGGAAATGGCTGCTTGCACAGGACTATGGGAGCAATGAGTATATCGGTGTGGATCTGAAAACAGGGCGGCTGTTAAAGTGGAGTAAGCCGGCTTCCGCAGGCATCTACGTGCTGTGGTTGCCCGATGGCAAGCGATGGGTCGAACTCCGATACAACAAAATGCACACGGGTGTCATACCAGTCATCCACTCCATGGAAGGGCCGGATGTTTTGAGTTCTCCAATCGCAGGCGCATTCGAGTGGCCGCTGGGCGTGACCGCGGACCTTCACATGCTAGTCGCACCTACAAGTCCTCCGCTTATAATCAACGACTTCGACTTGAATCCACATCCTAAACCCACGCTGCGGCATTCCATCAAGTTGCCGGGCATCGGGCTTACATCGAATGCGGCTGGGTTCGAAAGGTGGGCGCAGGAGATCGAAGCCTCCCCCGACGCTCACAGGCTAGCCTATATGGTTCAGGAAGAGGCGATCTCACCTTTTACTCGACTGCTTCGCAGGTTCGTTCCAGGTTCCAGCGGTGCCTCTACCGTATTATGTTCTATTTGGGTTAGCAACGCGGATGGATCGAATATGTGCCAGATCGGTCATGAAAACGCTCATACGGCGGCAGGACTACAGTGGACACCAGATGGAAAACGACTGAGCCTATTTATAGATGACAAGTTTTACGTGATCCCGGTAAAGGGGTGGTAGTTGATCACGGAGCGGGGAGCAGGCCAGGGGGAGGCACGAGGGAGTCGGGCTGTGCAACATCCTGGCGGTAAAGCGAAGTGGCGGCGCCTTCACCACGGAGAAAGAAGCGCGTGGAGTCGAGTGTATGGAGCGCGGCGATCTGACGGGCGTTGCCTTCTCGAAGTCGCCAGGCGAGCAGGCAGGGGTGATGCCTGTCCCTTATCATTAGCGCGCGAAGTTCTGCCTCGGCGGCCTTTGGCGATAGCTCTTTCCGCGGCGACTCGACGATCAAAATGCCCGCTTCGTCGGCGATGCGCAGAAGTTCGGGGTGGGGGGCATCGAGGTAGAGCAGATTCACACCCGCCTGCTTCAGGCGACGAAAGGAAGTGAGGGCGCGCTCCGTGTCCTGCGTCGAGGCGATGACGACCGGAAGCGGGAATTTAGGGGCGACTGCGACGGGACTGAAGGGGAGGCCGTTCAGCGTAATGGCGTTGTCCTTCCAGCCGAACTCACGAAATCCGAAGGTGACTTCCTGCGTGTCGAGGACATCGAGCGCCTGTCGGAAAGCG
>JANXLO010000408.1 GCA_025355115.1 Chthonomonadaceae bacterium | reverse complement strand
CCGAGAAAGGTGATCTTCATAGTGGATTGCGTTCAGGGCTGCTCTGTGCGTTGCTGTCGTAAGGGAACAAAGGAGAGGTGCGACGAAACGGTTGGGAAGTGGGAGGATGCGGCGGGCCTGGCGGTCATGGAGAAGAAGGAGACGGGGAATAGCTGACTCGCGGGGCTGGCGTTCGGATTTGCGGAGGCGGGCAGGGCGCTTTTCTGCTGGCCCTGCTGGTAGCCCAGCCGATAGCTCGACCAGAGCAGAGTGCCGAAAGCGAACATGCCAGCGGCGCCAGCGGCAAATCGAGTCCACCGGGCGCGGGCATGAACGCGACGTGGCGCAAACGCCTTTGGAGCGTCGACGGCGGGAGGGAGGGCGTCCATGATGGCATCAACGGAGAGCTTGAACTGACATGAAGACGGGAGCGGCGCACTGTCGCGCCACTCCCGTTCGAGTGATTCATCGGCTGTCTGCAGGGCATCGAGTTCGGAGACGCAGTGCGGGCAACGGCTAAGATGAGAGAGCACTATTCGCAGGGAATCGGAATCGAGTTCGCCGTCCTGGTATGCAGATAGGCTGACGGAGACGAACGCACAGGCGTCGTCTCCGCCTCTGCCGCTCCAGCCTCCGCCGCCAGATTTGCCTGTCGGAGGCACAACGCGATCATCTTTTGGGAAGCCGAACAGGGTGACGATTGTCTCCCTGTCCTGCGGATCCACTGCAGCCATCATCTGTTCTTGCGTCAGCATTCTATGACCTCTTGAAGCGCTTCCCGTAGCCGTGCCCGGCCTCGGTGCAGCCACGACCGCACGCTGTTGATGGGCACGCCCATGAGCTCCGCAATCTCTTCGTACGACAGTCCGTTCAGCAGTCGCAGGCTCAGGGCCGCTCTCTGAGACGGAGGCAGTTGGTTGAGTTCAAGCCGAATACGGTCGCGCTCTACGCTTCGCAGCAGCGCCTCCTCGGGGTCGGACTCGAGCGAGGCGGGCAGAGTCTCCGTCATTAGATCGAGCGAGTAGGAGCGCGCCGAAGCTTTCGCCGATGCGGACTGAGTCCGGTTCAGGCAGAGGTTGACGGTCAGTCTGCGAAGCCAAGCGCCAAACACTCCCCGGTTCTGAAACTGGGAGAGCGACTGGTGGACGCGCAAAAAGACCTCCTGAGTGGCGTCCTCGGCGTCTTCCGGGTGACGCAGGATGCTGCGGCACAGGCGATAGACGGCCGCATAGTGCCGCTCGACCAGTACGCGGAAAGCG
>JANXLO010000405.1 GCA_025355115.1 Chthonomonadaceae bacterium | reverse complement strand
CCGGCAGACTTCGCATGATCCTGCACGGCGGTCAGGATCGTGCGCAGGAACTCCACATAACTGTCGAAGCCTGCGGACTTCATCGCGGCCAGATCCATCGCGTAGTTGTCGAAGCCCTGGATGCCGCCGTTGTAGTTCACGACCACGGAGCGGAATCCGTACTCGCGAGCGTCCTGCATCTGCTGATCGCCGAGAGCGAAATCGATATCGGGCTTCCTGTTGTTCCAGCCGCGAATGCGCACGATGGGTATGCCGGAGAATGTGGTGCAGCCGTACTCCTTCATCTTCGCGAGGCTTTTACGGAACATCTCCCTACCGTAGTCGCCCAGCTCCGACTCGTACCAGGGCAGGGAGAGCCCGCTGCCCCAGGGGCCCGCCGCCGCATCGAGCGTGTCGAGAGGAGTGGAGAACAGCCGCACATTCAGGGGAATGCTGTCGGTGCGCCCGTCCGCAAAGCGCAGCTGTACGTTGCCGTGATAGAGGCCTGCCATCACCTTATCGGGCGTGTGCAGGGTGAGCCAGAAGGTGGCGGTCGTGCCCTTGCTCATCTGCGCGGAGTCGCGCGGAAGAATGAAGCGGGGCGCGATGGTATAGACCGTGCCCTCTGCGGTGACCCGTGTCAGCCGATGAGAGACGACTCCCATCCGTACAGCAGAAGCCGGGATGGTGGCATTAGCCGAGACGAGATTCGAGACGCTGAGGGTCACTGTGCCTCTGTCTCGAAGAGGGTAGACCGAGAAGACAATGGGCTCCTGCTTACCCGCGTTCGCGAAAATGTCCAGTGGGTGGGACGTCTCCTCGCGGCGCGGCACCGAGTTCACGGAAACGTCCTGCATCCAGTCCCGCGTGAATAGCGCATACCCTTTCGAGACTTCGGCGGGTGTCGGAGCAAACTGCGGGACGATGCCGCGAGCGTCTCGATGGCCGTCGGGCAAAATCCGCTTGAAGTAGTTGTCGAAGTAGAACCGGCGCCGCTCACGCAGGTTGGCGAGATACTTGCGCCCTGCCGCCGCCTGCTCCGTTGGGTAGAGGACCAGCGCGGAGACGTAGTTCGCCCACCCCTCCCCCTCGAACTCCACGAAAAGCTGGCCGTTTCTGACCTCGGCATCGAACTCCTTTTCCTGAAAATAGGGACGCTGATATTTGTCGAACGTATTCTCCGATGGGCTGTCCTCGACATCTGCAAAGCGGAAATACTTCTGCATGAAGCGCGGCAGATCCATCGACTCCTGCACGACCGGGACGCCGTTAGCGAGGACGGTGCGCTTGTGGTAGATCTGATATTCGCCCCAGAAACCGGACGGGCTGTCGATGTTTACGAAGACATGGTACTTGCCGTTGGGCACGTCCACGGCAAATCCGCCCTTCTCGATGCATATGCCGGTTGCGTAGAGCGGATCGGGCTGCAGGGCATCGTAGGCGCGGGCGACCTGCGCGTTTTTCAGGCCGTAGCCTCTGCCGGGCGAGTAGAGAGTGGCGGGGGTGATCTGCGTGAAGCCGCGCAGAGGAGGCGCGGTGCCCGGCCCGAACGAGTAGGCATGGAGCCCGGGAACCTGGACGCGGTCGGACAGATCGCGCTCCAGTCGCATGTTATCGAAGTAGACGGGCTTTTTCGCGCCGTCCGCGCTCAGCACGAAGGCGTTGATATGGGCCTTGTCGAGCGGGCGACCGGGTCGGCTCTTCTCGCCTACATAGAGGTCGGCAGGCAGGATGAGCGTCGATGCGCCGGGCGGCAGGAC
>JANXLO010000367.1 GCA_025355115.1 Chthonomonadaceae bacterium | reverse complement strand
CGATCTGCCGGAAAATCCCGCCTGTCTCGCCCACGAAATATGGGAACCAATCGAGATAATTTCGGACTCTTCTGAGCCGCTGACCACACGGCGATTGCTTCAATTGGCAGGCGAGGAGAGCGGCATCGTGGAGATGGGATTCGATCTGCTGACCGTTATGCGTTGTGTGGAGTGCGGAGTAACCGAGACTATATTGCAGCCAGTCGAGCAGAGCAGCAGCAGACTGATCCGTTGCTCGAAGTGTGAGCTCGATAGCCGTCAGCCCGAGACGGTCTCCTGGCTGGATGCAGAGAGTCCGTTCGCAGCTGTTCCGCTGGCGCGGATGGGCGTTCCGAAATTTGGAGCGGTAGGAATCAAGGGCGAGACTGGCCGTCGGTACATTCAGATGACCGGAGCGTTCACTTTCAACAAAGACAGGGAGTCTAAATCATGAGTGGAGACAGAGTAATCATCACCCTTCAGACCGCGGATAGGACGCGCAAAGCAGAAATTGCTCTGCCGAGAACTATGACGGCCATGGACCTCATACGGGCATCCACGAAACGATGGAAGATGATGTTCGGCGCGGACTATGTCGTCACCAATCTGTCGCTAAATCGCCAGCTATTACCACACGAGATGCTCACCGAGGATCGCGTTCGGAACCATGACATTCTGATGATTCAGCCCCTCGCTCTGCACGGCGGAGGCTGAGGCAGTGGAGAACGCGAGGGATATCCGGCTAAAGTCCGATCATCGTCATATGCGCGCCCTGGCTGGCGGCAGTGGTGGCACCCTCGGCATCGAATCGGTCAAAGGACGCCCGCCGGATCAATATATACTCGTATATCGCTGCCGCGGCATCGAGCGTCTGGAGGCTGGTCGCCCTGTCTATCGCGATCTGCACCGCGTCGAGATCAGGCTGCCCGCAAAGTATCCGGCTCCGGACTCGCCTCCTGTTGTAAAAATGCTGACCCCTGTCTATCATCCTCACGTCTATAAAAACCTTATAGTCTGCATGGGGAGCTGGCGAACCAGCGAGTTTCTTGATGATTTTGCTCTGCGGCTCGGCGCATTGCTTCAGTACGAAAAGGAGTACCTCGCCATTCGTGACCCTGCCAATGAGGACGCGGTCGATTGGGCCAAGAGAAATCGAATGCTGTTTCCCACCGACACCTGCACCTTCCACGGCGATTCTCCTGCACGGACGCAGACTGAAGCGCTCCTCCCCTCGTACACGCCCTTTATGGATTTGCCGGGGCTTGAGAAACCGGATGAGGATGCCGAACTCGTCCTGTGGAAAGATTTATAGGATGCTCTCGTTTTGGAAGAGACGACCTGCCAATGATTGCGAAGCAGAGAAAGACGTCTGTGACTTGCTGGCTCAGAGGGAGGAGCTGGATTTCGCCGAATCTGTTCAGCGGAAGCGTGTTTCGCAGGAGGCTGTCGAGCATCCAATCGAGTGCGAGAAGCAATCAGATTCGGAGGAGATCGAGTGGGAGGAGCAGCAGGATGTCTATCGCCCCACCCCGACACGAGCCGCCGAGTTCGTTAGACTGTTGGAGCTATCAGATCCACCGTCGGTCAGGCAAGGCGTCCCTCTATGCTTTATTCGACGTGCGGCTTGGGAAATAGTGCAGTCGCATCTTCGGGAGGATACCAGTATCGAACTGGGAGGACTGCTCGTCGGACAGGCATACTTCGATATAGAGATGGCCCTTTTCATCACGGTTGTCGAGCAGGCTCTGCCCGCGCGCGAAGGCGAAGGTACGGCACTGACGTTCTCCTATACCGAGAACACATGGCGCACTCTATCCCCTCAGCTCGACAGCCTACCCGCTGAGTGGACACTGCTCGGCTCCTACCATTCACATCCCGGGCTCGGCGTTTTCCTCTCGTCAACCGACCTGGACACGCAGCGGGGCGTCTTCTCCCATGACTGGCAGATCGCTCTTGTAGCTGATCCTCTTTCCGGAGCAGCCGGCATATTTTTCGGTGCAGAGGGCCATCCGTGCAAACAATGGCAGGTGCTCTGAACTTAAACGGCCACGCTGAATTGACGGACCATTTGCTGCACGCTTTACCAGAACCGCGACGAACTCGTCAACACAGAAGGGCATCAACGGGATGATAGGAGCGATCGTCAATCCAAGGGCCGGGGGATGGAAGCGTCTGCATGACTCTGCCCTCCTTCACGACCGGTCAGCGACTGTCGCCCGATGGCTCGACCCCGAACAGCCGAACAGAGTGAAAGTGTACGAGATGACCGCCCCTGCCGATGGGCAACGCCTTGCGAATATAGCGCTGGATGAAGGCTGCGACACGGTAGTGGCCGTGGGAGGGGATGGCACGGTAAACGACGTCCTGCAGACGGTTGCCGCAGATGATCGCGCCCGGCTCGGACTGATACCGATGGGGACGGCGAATGTGCTGGCGCGAGTTCTGGACATTCCTCGCCACGACCCTGCGCGAGCCGCACAAATCGTGGTTTCTGGCCTAGAGCAACGCATTGACCTCGGCAAAACAGGAGAGAAATGGTTTGCGCTGGTGGCAGGCGTTGGCTTCGACGGAGCGGTGACAAAGGCAGTCAATCATAGGGTCAAGCACCGAATTGGGGAGTGGGCCTACGTGATCGCGGCGGCAAAAGTCGCGATGCGCTACCCACGCTGCCGCATTACTCTGACGCTCGACGGCCTGACACCTATGGAGATCGATTCCTATCTGGTGCTGATCGCGAACGGAGGACAGTATGCTGGCCACTACCGCCTCGGCCCCGACGTCAGCACGACGGACGGCCTGTTGGATGTGTTCGTCTGCACGCATCGCCGTCCCCTGCTGCGGAGCATGGCGGCGGATGCGCTCGCGCTCGTGCGCAACCGCTTTCATGTGGCGCTCGGCGTCCGCCATTTTCAGGCCCGCGATATCCTTCTCACCTCGGACAGACCCATGCCGGTGCAGCTTGACGGCGACCTCACTGGACACCTGCCCCTGTCCATTCAGGTCGTGCCCGCCGCACTGCGAATTCGCGTCCCCCACCCCGTTCCCGCCTGATCCTCTCGCCTCGTCATCACTGCATGCCTATCAGTAATAGATCGAGATCGGGATTCTACGAATGGTGTATTCCGCGTAGGGATCCACGGTCAGCGAGTTTAGCGAGGCAGCCTTCATTCCGTCGCGCAGAGAAATTGTAACGATATTCGGTTTCCCACCGAAATTAAGCCAGCACTCTGGCATGTAGAAATCGGTCTGAGGCCCTCGATCCGAATAGCGCCCTATCATTCGGCCGTTCAGATAGATCTGCGCCTCACCGCCCGCATCCACCTTCAATTTCCAGGGCGCAATGTAGCCGTTGATCTGCGGCTTCGGAAGCGCGAATTCTGTCCGGTACCAGCGAACGGATGCCGTTCGCTCGGGAACTGCTTCAGGCAGGGCAACGCTTTTCCAGCCGTCGCCTGGGGTGGTTGCCCAGTTCTGACGCTGCCCTTCTAGCCTGTCCGCAAGCTCCCACTTGGCGACCGGCTCTCCAATCATCGCGCTCGTCAGAGTTACGGGCTTGACAACTCCTCCTGGCCCGTCTGTATTCTCGACCGCAATGGCAATCGTGTTGTCGCCGATGTGCAGAAGGGCTTTCGCATCCAGCGTGAACGGCTCGCTCCATCCCTCATGGCTGCCGAGCCGACGGCCATTGACGAAGACGATGGCGTTATCGTCCACCATCTCGAAGTAGAGAGCCGTGCGTCCCTGCGCGATGTGTTCCGCAGACACTTTAAGGCTGGCGCGATACCAGCCCCAGCCACGGTAGCCATTGAACTCGTCCACATTGCCGATGCCGACAGTGCGCCACGCGCTGTCGTCGAACGCGGGCAGGGCCTCTGCGGGAGCGGTAGACGGCATGCTGCTTTTGTGAAAGCGCCACTGGGGGATTGCTGTGCCTGGCGCGTTGTTCACGACTAGCGCGGCCGTCTTCACTCCTTTGCGAACCCAGTTGCCGAGCCCAAAGTTAGTTCGCCCGGTGTTCTCGTAGAGGACTTCGAACCGATTGTGTCCGGGTACGGCCAGACCGGTGAGATCAACATGAGCGGCAGTCGCGTTGGCTGGCACGACAGCAGTCGCGGGATGTCCATTGACGGCAACCAACACCGGATCGGCTGAGAAAAGGCTTACCATAAGCTCCTTCTGCCCCGTCCAGTCGAACTCACCGCGGTACCGAGTGTAGCCGTTCTCGAAAACGCCCTGCTCGTCCAGCGGGAGGAACTTCGCAGGCTTCCAGCCTCCGCCCTCGCCCCAGCCCTCCGTCTTCTCCAACACGGTTTTCAGCTCCAAATGGCCAAGTTTCGCTGGCATCTCCGGCAGGACAAACTGCACGAGTCCGTTGGCTTGCAATGAGAAGGGAACCTCCCTGCCATTTGCGGCGATGCGCTTAGGAACACGAGCGAGCGGAATACTCACGTGGGTGTTGCCCGGAATGACATCGGCTTCGATTACGAGGTACTCTGCGCTCGATTTCTCACCAGAGAAG
>JANXLO010000364.1 GCA_025355115.1 Chthonomonadaceae bacterium | reverse complement strand
GGGCGTCTCGGGCGCAACTTCACTCAACTACACGGAGTCCTCGGCAGGCACGGCGTCCAGCTGGATCGCGACCGGAGGCAGCGCGATAGTGGACTCCATTACCGGCAAAAACTACAAGCTTCACCTGACCAACGTCACTCTTGCCACTGGCGAAGACAACTCCTCAGGCGCAAGAGGCAGCTTCACGATCAACGGCACGGCGGACGTCACTCTCCCATAAGGATTCCTCGTTCAAGCTTCCCCGCAGTAGCCTGGCCGAGTCCGACAGAAACGACTCGGCCAGGCATAGACAGCCTGCTTTCCTGTTCCTGCTATCCTTGACAAACGACGCTGTTACGCTTATAATAGAAAAGCATTGCACTGAGAAGAGAGTGAGAGCTATTTTGTCCGCACAGCACATACAGCCCTATGCCATTCAGGAGGCTTCGCCCGCGTCGGTTGACACCGAGCTCGGCGGCGTGTTGCTGCGTCGTTCCGTCTGCGCTTTAAGCTCCCCTTAGCCCCCGCGCTTTCATCGAACTTCTCCCGCAACCTCAGCCGCTGACCCATCCAGTCAGGCGGCTTTTTTGTCGCGTCAGTTTGCAGCAAGGCGTCAACAGAACGCAGACCCGTATCGGAAAGGAAACGCTCTATGAACGAAGCAGCTCAGGACACGCTCTACGATCTGCGCCACAGCACGGCCCACCTGATGGCGCAGGCGGTCAGCGAACTCTACCCCGGTGTCAAGTTCGCCATCGGTCCTCCCATCGAGGACGGGTTCTACTACGACCTTGAGTTCAGTTCGCCTCTGAAGGAGGAAGACCTCGCGCAGATTGAGAGCAAAATGCGCGAGATCGCGGGCCGCAATCTGCCCATCGTGCGCGAGGAGAAGGAGCGGTCGGAGGCGCGGGCTTTCGTTGAGGCACTGGACCAGCCCTACAAGGTCGCGCTGATCGACGATCTGCCTGAAGGCGAGGTCATCTCCTTCTATCGGCAGGGGGACTGGATCGACCTCTGCCGTGGCCCGCACGTCGCGAGCACCGGTCGTCTGAAGCATTTCAAGCTGCTCCACATCGCTGGCGCCTACTGGCGCGGCAGCGAGAAGAACAAGATGCTGACGCGCATCTACGGCACCGCCTGGTCGACCAAGCAGGAGCTCTACGACTACCTCAAACGGCTGGAAGAGGCCAAGCTGCGCGACCACCGAAAGCTCGGCAAAGAGCTCGGCCTGTTCGTGTTCGCGTCCGAGGCGATCGGCTCCGGGATACCGCTCTTCCTGCCGAAAGGCGAGATGCTGCGGCATACGATGGAGAGCTACGTGCGCGAGGTGCAGACGCGCTACGGCTACAAGCACGTCTGGACGGGACATTTGGTGAGGGAAGATCTCTACAAGAAGAGCGGGCACTTCGAGAACTACGCCGACGTCATGTTCCCGCCTATGCGAGACGAGGAGGCGGGCATCAACTACCGCCTGAAGCCGATGAACTGCCCGTCCCACATGACGTTGTTCAACACCCAGTACCACTCCTACCGCGACCTGCCGCTGCGCTACGCCGAATTCGCCACCCTCTACCGATATGAGAAGACGGGCGAGTTGAACGGGCTGACGCGGGTGCGTGCGCTGACTCAGGACGACTGCCACATCTTCTGCACGGAGGCGCAGATCGAGAGCGAGTTCGCGCTCGCCCTGAAGCTCATCCGTGAGGTGCTGACGCGCTACGGATTCGAGAACTACCGCGTACGCCTCTCTCTGCGCGGCGAGGAGCCGGGCGGGAAGTACGTCGCCGACGACGAGAAGTGGACGAAGGCGACCGACGCCCTGCGCAGTGCCATGATCGCAAACGACGTGGAGTTCTTCGAGGCTCCCGGCGAGGCGGCTTTCTACGGCCCCAAAGCCGACTTCCTGGCCAAGGATGCGCTCGGGCGCGAGTGGCAGATATCGACGATCCAGGTGGACTTCATCCAGCCCGCCCGCCTCGGCTGCAAATACATGGACGAGGAGAGCAAGGAGCGGACTCCCGTCGTTCTGCACCGTGCCGTCACGGGCACTACGGAGCGGTTCCTCGGAGTCCTCATCGAGCAGTACGCAGGCGCGTTTCCGTTCTGGCTCGCCCCTCAGCAGATCGCGCTCATCCCGATCACGGATAAGCACTACGAGTACGCCAACGCCGTCTGCGTCAAGCTCAACGCCGCGGGCTTCCGCGCTGAGGTGGACGCGCGCAATGAGAAAATGGGCAGGCGCATCCGCGAGGCCGAGATGCAGAAGATCCCCGTGATGCTGATCCTCGGCGACAAGGACATCGAGAGCGAGACCGTAAGCGTCCGCCGCCGCACGGAGGGCGACCTCGGCGCGATGTCCCTGGAGGACGCCATCGCCCTCTTCACCAAGTGGCGAGACGCCTGATCTATGAATGCTGTTTTCCTGGAACTGAAAACAATGGCTTGGCCGAACATTTTGATGTATGTTCGGCCATTTATTTGGGCAATGGCTAATTTGGCACGATTTGTGCAATATATGATTCATAGATATTTGTTATATCTATGGTCGCATTGGCTACAATTCTGCTTTGCGACACTCTCAAGACAGGAGTTAGAGATGAGTCATCTTCTGAAGCATCCGCATCGACACCGGGTTCATACGCCCGCTTGGCCGAGCTACAAGGGCATTTCACTGCTCGCCGGCACGAGCTCCGACGGTCGCACCGCCGTCTACTACGATCCGAGCCTCGGACAGCCCTGTCTGCAAAATGCGCTTGATCTCGTCAAAGCCGCCGACAAGGTTTTCTCGTCCAACGATACGCTGTTCGGCGTGCGCGGAGGAGCCGTCAACGTCATCATCTTCGCCCTGGGCGGGGCCACGGACGGGACGGGCGGCGCCGATCATGCGAGCTGCGACTTCGTCACCGGCAACAACATCGAGGTGTGCGCCGCCTTCGGCAACGGCGCAAGGGTGTCCGCGCTGTTCGAGGCTGAGCTGTCCGAATGCTCGATGGGAGGGAACCTGTGCGGCGTCAGCACCGGGGAAGCTCTTTCGCGCTGGTGCGCCGCCGCCGTCAGCAACAATGCGCTCGCCGATTTCGCCACCGCGCCCACCTGGGTAGAAAAGGGCAAGCCGGATTTCGTCACCAAGACTTTTTCCGGGTCTTCGACAGTTCCCGGCGATCAGGACCCTGCGAGCACCGGGTGCGGGATGGCGTTCCTGTCCTGGCTTCAACGCCCGCCTGCCGCAGCCGGCTACCCGCGCATCACACTCCCGCAAATCGCGCAAGCCATGGTGGCTCTCGGCGCAGGAGGAACGCTTTCTCAGGCCTACGGCAATCTCACCGGGGACGCCCCCGCCAATGCGTTCACCAAGTTCATAGCCTCGGTGAACAGCCTGCCGGGCGGCGTCACCAGCGACGATCCCTTCAGCGGCTTCATGCCCATCTGACAAGCGAATACGCCCTCCTGATTCCGCTTGGGGTTCAGGAGGGCGCATTTGTAATTCGGCCGACCACAGAATAGCGGCTTCAAATGTCCAGGACGTTGCCTGTGCCCTGGCCCGACTAGCCCGAGGCGCTCGGTTCGGGCGCTAGACTGGCGGGAAGCTCGTTCGGCAATAGCAGATATTCCCACTCCATTGTTTGGGGCTCGATCAGATTCAGCATCCAGGCGCCGTCCTCCCAGACGAATGTCCAAATCGTCGTCAGGTCGGTCACCTTCTTGCTGCCCTCGAGGATCTTCCCGGTCGATTTGTCGATCAGGTAGTCCACCACTTTTGCGGCGATGCCCACCACCATGCGCGATCCCTTGCCTTCGTTGGACTCGTTGTGCTGAACGAAGAGCGGTTCAACCCGCTTGATGCTGTTCAACCGACAGACGTTTTCGACTCCTCTGTCCGTCCAATCGTCGAGAAGCATCTGTTGATTCTGCATGTACCAGGAAGTGGTGTACGCGGCGGCGGCGTCCATTTTCTGCTTGCCCCAGGCGGACCAGACCCATGTGAACGTCGCCATGGCGCGGTCCTTGACATCCAGCCAGCGGTACTGCGGATGCAGAGCCGTCAGCCGAGAAAGATCCTCCCGAGTGCGTCGGACCTGCTTCGCGTGCTTGATCATATAGTAGATGATGAACGGCGAGAGCAGCACAGCCAGCAACCCGGTGATGATTCTGCCCACTGGCGTCCTGAAGGCGGCATCGGCGATGATGCCTGCGGGGCCTGCCCACGAGATCGTGCAGGCCGTCAGGAAAATGGCCATCAGCCAGAATGTGCAGAGCCCCCGCAGAACGCTCCATGATCTGCCCATGATGCCGCCTCATTTCGCTGTCACTCAAATTTGAACGAACAGTGCGGATCGAACAAGGCACAGGGATGCAAACCTGCCGGATGCAACATTCGCAGGAACCGCGAATCATGCGATGTCTCAAACCAACGAACCAGGTGAGTGCGGCCAATTCGTCCTGTAGCTCGCATCCATCTGTGCGCTAGGCAACGACTTCCGCCGTGATTTGGCGCAGGTAGGCGACCTCCTCGCGGAGGCGGCGCCGCATTTCGTCCGGCTCGTCCGGCGCATAGAAAGGCATGAAGACGAAGGTGCCGCGAAAGTCTATCGCGTCGAGGGCCTGAACTACCTCCGTCCAGTCCGTGACGCCGTTGTCGATGGGGCTCCAGTAGCGCACCCAGCCTTTGTCCGGCGCCTCCGAGCGGCCCATGTTGCGAATCACGCCCGTGTCCTTGACCCCAAGCGCGACAAGCGATGAGCCGAGCAAACGCGCCGACCTTCCCCACGCCTCCTGCCCGTCGAAGCTCTGATTGCCGGGATCGAGCTCAATGCCCAGCCACTCGGGCGGAAGGCTTTCAAAGAGATAGTAGGCTATGCCGGGGCTTGCGATGAGCGTATGGTTGTGCAGCTGCGTGACAGCGCGGATTCCTGCGCGTTCGCAGAGCGGCGACAGTCGCTCCAGGGCGTCCCGCGCCTCCCGTAATGCAGTGCGCACATCGCCGCCACGGTCGGGGAAATGCCCCATGCGAAAGTCCCGCAGGCCCCCGTCCGCCAGCAGAGTCAATATCTCTGGCTTCGCCAGCAGTCCCTCCGCAGTGAAGTCTGTCGTTGCAAAACGCACCTCCAGCCCTTCGCGCCGCATCACTCTCAGAAACAGCGGCAGCTCCTCTGCCAGATGCTCGGGAGTGACATGGAATCCATCGCGCACCACCAGATTGGTTGTATCCAGCCCGCTCTCCCGCACTAACTCGGCCAGCGCAGGCAGGCTCAGGTGCGAAAAGAACTTGGGAAACAGACTCCAGCTTATCTGCAATCTCGTAACACTCCCCTGCAATGCCGACGACGGGCTCTTGGCGCGCGCACGACGATGCCAACAGGGCAGAGTTCGCGCTGACCGGCCTATTCTCCTGCAAAGCGAGCAAGGCCAAGCTGGCAAAGAGACAGCGGGCACGGAGCGATCAGGCAAAAAAAGACCGGGCGTTTTTCAACACCCGACAATAGAAAGACTATGAATCCGAGCGGTGAAAACCCTGGCCGTCAGTTGTGATCGAGGCCGGGCTCGTATTTGCCATGCGTGAGCGGGACGGTCGCGCTGCATTTCACCTGAAACGTGGCGTTGGTCGAGCTGCTTCCGAAGGCGAAGGAGTAGACGCCGCCATTGGGGCAGACAGGAACGGTGGTCAGATCGGGCAGATTGGCTGACGTGACCCCCGCCGTGATCAGAGCACCGAAATCAGATGCCCCGCCCTTCACGCGCGCCGCCATCGCGGCGTTGGCGATGGTGAGCATGTTGGTGCGGCAGGTCTTTTTGCGGGCGTCATCCAGTGAGTTCAGGTAGAGCGGCGCCGCGACCGTCATTAGCACGGACAGGACGAGGACAGCAGTCAGCAGCTCAACGAGAGTAAAGCCTTTGCGGTTTTTGCGTGAGTATATTCGTCGGGTACGAGACATTCTGGCCTCCTTGACGGGGCGCAGCGCGAAGCTGCCTTCCGGGAACCGTTGCAAACGCACACCCTTATTCTAATCAATCGAGGGAAATAAAACATCCGCGAAACGGCAGATTTTGGACCTGGTTGAGATCTGGCTGGCGCGTTCAGATTCCGTGGGAAGCAGAAGGAGGCCTCCGTCCCTCTGCTTGAATCGAGAGGGACGGAGGAGAGCAGGGTCAGCGATTGATGCTGGCGGTTTTACGTGAAGTTGTCTTCAGCGCGGGGAGGCGCTGGAGATAGGTCTGGTAGAGGCGAGTGTGCTTGTTCTCCAGGGAGACGGGCTTCCCGGCGATGAACAGATTGTGGATATGGGTGGTGATCTCCATCGGGTCGCCGTCCGTCACGATGAAGCTCGCGGTCTTGCCCATCTCCAAGCTGCCCATGGTGTCGCTGACGCCGAGTATCTGCGCCGCCTGCACGGTGAGCGCTTTCAGGGCAGCCTCGCGGGTCAGGCCATATGCGCAGGTGATGCCGGCCTGCGTCGGCAGATTCTTCGACAGGGGCGCGCCCGCGGAGGCGAAGCAGAAGTTCACTCCGGCTCGCGCCAGAAGCGCGGGAGTGGCGAACACCGTGTCGTAAGGATCGTACTCGTTGCGCGGCGCAGAAGATCCCAGGCTGTTGTCCATCGGCAGCGTGTAAATGACCGGAACCTTCTTCTGCGCCAGGAACTCCGCGACCTTGCCTGCCTCCGCTCCACCGGAGAGAATAGGCTTCAGGCCGTGCTGCTCGGCGAACTCCACGG
>JANXLO010000351.1 GCA_025355115.1 Chthonomonadaceae bacterium | reverse complement strand
GTCGAAGTCCCCTCGTTGGCTCTGAGGGAGCGGATGTTCCCAGGTCGCTCGGATGCTCTAACAAAACCTGCGATGCAAGCAGGGGACAGCCCCCTTCCGCTAAAGGCTCAGGAACAGCATGTATGAATATCGCGATCGCGTCCAACTATCTGCCAAGTGGCAGTAAAATTGGGGTCGGATATCAAGTCCACTATCTGGCCAACGAATTGGTGCGGCTCGGTAATCAAGTCACGGTGTTCAGCTCGACTGGCCTGTCTCCAGATTCGCTCTACAATGTTGAGGTCGTTCCAGTAGGGTCAAGTCTGAGAACTTTTGGCTTCGCATGGAACCTGCGGAAGTACGATTTTACTCAGTTCGACGTGCTCCACGCATGCGGTGACGACTGGTTCCTCTGGGGAAAGCGCAAGCCTCGACTAGTCCATACCTTCATGGGCTCCTGCCTGGCAGAGATGTTCAATATCAGGGGCGCTAAGGAGAAAGTTCGGATGGGCGCTCTGGCCCTCTGTGAATTGAATGCTGCTTTTCTGAGCGATACCCGCGTGGCGATATCGGAGAACACTCGAAAGTATATCCCGCGCATTCAGCATGTGGTTCCATGCGGGGTCGACGTCTCCGCCTTCACTCCATCCGTGAGGAAGAGCCAAAACCCGACGATCCTCTTTGTGGGCACCATGCACGGGCGCAAACGCGGGCAGATGCTACTCGACCTGTTCAAAACTCAAATCCGACCTCAAATCCCAAACGCCGAGTTCTGGGCCGTGTGCGAGAGCGAAGTTGAGGGCGACGGAGTGCGCTGGTTCGGAAGAATTCCCCTTGAGGAGCTGACAGAGCTGTTTCGCAAAGCCTGGGTATTCTGTCTCCCAAGCACCTATGAGGGATTTGGTGTGCCCTACATCGAGGCGATGGCCTCTGGCACTCCTGTGGTCGGCTCTCCGAATGTCGGCGCAAGGGAAGTGCTTCAGGAGGGGGAGAGCGGTCTGGTCGTGAAGGATGAAAATCTGGCCTCCGAGCTGGTGCGCTTGCTGACCGACGCAGGCCTTCGAGATCAACTGCGCGAAGCCGGACTACGACGCTCACAGGATTTCAGCTGGGAGCGCGTCAGCGCACAGTATCTTGCGCTCTATCGCGGGGAGCCCCTCCCACTTGTACATCCTGCCCAAGGGATTATAGGATGAAGATCGCACTTTTTGCCAGCAGGTTTTTTCCGCATATCGGGGGAGTGGAGGAGGTGGTGCGTCAGATGGCGCATCAGGAGCGCCTGCACAATGAGATGCCGTTGATCCTCACAAATCGCTGGCCCAAAGACTTGCCTGCCGAGGAGATTTTTGAGGGAATCCCGCTCCGCCGCTACAACTTCCGAGTGCCGGAGCGCACCTGGAAGCAGATCGGCGGCACGATACTGTATGGGCCAAGCACACTCAAAAATGTATGCAGAGAAGTGCAGGAATTTGGGGCTGAGATGCTGCACGTCCACTGCGTCAGCTCGAACGCCTACTATGCGATGAAGGTCCGGAAAAGGCTGCGGCTGCCGCTCGTCGTCACGCTCCACAGCGAACTGACGATGGATGCGGGACAGCTTTTTCAGAGATCGGAGTTTGCCCGCAGCGTCATGCGCAGCATCCTCAAAGAGGCAGACGCAATTACTGCCGTCTCACAGAGGACACTGGACGACGCGGAAGAGTTTTACAAGACGCCGTTCGGCAACAGAGCCAGTGTTATCTACAATGGCATCGATTCTGCGGAGTTCGAGGGCGGCGATGCATATCCCCATCCACGTCCTTATATGCTTGGCATCGGCAGGTTGGTACCACAGAAAGGGTTCGATGTGCTTCTTAATGCCTATGCTGAGGCAAATTTGACCTCGCACGACCTCATTTTGGCGGGAGAGGGCGAAGAGAGAACCGCACTGGAGGAACTGGCACAGAAATTGAAGATAGGGGAAAGAGTTCATTTCCTTGGTCGCGCAGATCGGGCCAAGACGCTTGCCCTATTCCGAGGCTGTAATTTTCTTGTCCTGCCTTCGCGAGCGGACGAAGGACTGCCGATGGTCGTAATGGAGAGCCTCGCCGCTGGCAAGCCTGTCGCAGCCTCGAGGGCTGGCGGTGTGCCCGAAGCAGTGATCGATGGAGTGACGGGACTGCTCGTTCCTAAAGAGGATACTGCTGCGCTAGCGAATGCGATACGACGCCTTGCTGAAGACCGCCCGCTGCGGGATCGGCTTGCAGCTGGCGCTGCCGCGCGCGCGCAGTCATTTCAGTGGACTGAGATCGCGAAGCAGTATGCGGATGTCTATAGGGCTGTGGCCGACGTCCACACCGGACGGGGAAAGTAATGCCGAAGCCTCGCCTCTGCATGATCCATGAGGCCATTGGCAATCATAGCGCCATTGCCAAAGCCGCTATGAGCCAAGTGAAATCCGCTTTGAACGCCGGCTGGGAAGTGACGGTAGTCGCCAAATTTCTCGACGAATCGCTGCATGATAAGGTAGAATGGCTTCGGCTCTTCGTCCCTCGACGGCTATTTCTATTGAAGTGGATCACAGCCAGACAATTTATCAAGAGGGCAATTGGGAATCGAAAGTTCGACATCATCCACTCCCATCAGCCGCAGGCTGCCTCGATCGCGGATGTGTTCGAGTGTCACTACCTGACCCGCATGGCCTACCTGCGGAACAGCCTTGAGACAGGAGTCGGCCTCAAGCCGACGCTAATGCGCGCACAAGAGCGCGGAGTTCTCGTGGCGGAGGACTATTTCCATAGCCATCGGAATCCTTCGACCCTGGTGCTGTTCAACAGCGAATTGACGCGGTCCGATTTCGCAGGTCTCTATGGAATGCCGCCTCGGCAGGATATTCTGATCTGCTCGTCGCCTGCATTCAATCCTCCTACGGCAACCGAGAAACAGGCGGCTCGCGCGGCCCTTGTAGGTGATCACGTCGGACCTGTCGTGGGTTTTCTGGGCGGGGGGCATGGCCGAAAAGGTTATCAGCGAGTTGTCAAAGGCCTGCGGGGCGACAATAATCTTTTTCTCCTTATGGGTGGGAATCACTGTGATGGACTCGAAATACCGGAGCTAGATGGGCGTTTCCGCTCGCTCGGATTGGTCTCCGATACCGCTCAGTTTTATGCTGCCTGTGACGTCGCTGTCATGGCCAGTCTGTACGAGCCATTCGGTCTTGTGGCTCTTGAAGCCGCTTCTCGAGGAGCGCCTCCAATTGTTACTCCGGAAGTCGGCGCATGGCCGCATCTTAAAGAGTACGGCGCGGGAGAAGTGTGGGACCCCAGTGTTCCTTTGGCTCCGATCGTCGCAGACGTTCTGAGCCGGGAAGCTGAGTTCATAGCAGGTGCGCAGAAAATTACGGCAGATTTGAGTCCCGAGCATTATGCAGAGAGGCTTTTGGAGTTCTATCGACAAACACTGGAGCAGAAATAAGCCATCACGACATTGAACAGTTACCGAAAACAGGCACCTGTTCATCAGTCATATGGCCTTGAAGAAACGCAGAAAGCGGATTACAGGATAACACTATTATAGGCAATACAAAGGACGCCAGCAAAACTGAAAGCTCATTCACAGCGTACTATCCACTGGTGAGCGTCATTATTCCCACGTATAACCGAAGCCATTTCCTCGCCGGATGCATAAGTAGCGTCCAAAACCAGTCGTACAAGAATTATGAAATTATCGTGATCGATGATGGATCGAGCGATGACACTGCGGAAGTGTTGGCCAATTATTCGGGTCAAATTAAAATTATGTAGCAGGCAAATGCCGGGCAAGCTGCAGCTCGAAACAATGGGATAAGGCAATCAACAGGCGAACTTATCTCGTTCCTCGACGATGACGACAGCTGGCGGCCGAACAAGCTGGAACTACAAGTCCCTCTGTTTTTAGATTCGGCAATCCACTGTGTGCACGGTTATGTTCACTACCGTCATGATGAGAGTGAACGGGATCACGAGCTTCGGAGGCCTGCGAGTGTTACCCTGCATGACACCTTACGGGGCATCATAGTGCCGATCATGTCCGTAGTTGTGCGCAAGTCGGCCTTGGACACAGTAGGCCTGTTCGATGAAAGTCTACGCGGGCCCGAGGACTGGGACTTGCTCATTCGTCTGGCTGTCCTTGGCC
>JANXLO010000335.1 GCA_025355115.1 Chthonomonadaceae bacterium | reverse complement strand
CACCGAAGAGGAGATCGCGCAGATCGTGACCGCCTGGACTGGCATTCCCGTCAGCCGACTGGTCGAGGCCGAAACGAAGAAGCTGCTCCGAATGGAAGAGGAGCTGCACAAGCGGATCATCGGTCAGCACGACGCTATTGTGGCCGTCAGCAAAGCGGTACGACGCGCTCGCTCTGGCATGAAGGATCCGAAGCGGCCTATGGGCACGTTCATCTTCATGGGGCCGACAGGCACCGGAAAGACGGAACTCGCCCGGGCGCTCTCCAACTTCCTGTTCGACAGCGAGAACAACCTGATCCGCATCGATATGTCGGAGTACTCCGAGCGGTTTAATGTGAGCCGACTGGTCGGCGCACCTCCTGGTTATGTCGGATACGAGGAGGGCGGTCAGCTGACGGAAGCAGTTCGCCGCAACCCTTACTCTGTCGTCCTGCTCGACGAGATCGAGAAGGCTCATCCGGAGGTCTTCAATATCCTGCTGCAGGTCGCTGAGGACGGTCGGCTGACCGACTCGCAGGGCCGAATTGTCGACTTCAAGAACACCGTCATCATCATGACGTCCAACATCGGAGCGCGTTCCATAAATCCTGAGCGCGGCATGGGACTGCGAAGCGATGAGGAGCGCAAGGGCACCGGGGAACGCGCCTACGAAGGCATGAAGAACCGCGTACTGGATGAGATGAAGAAGACGTTCCGTCCCGAGTTCCTCAACCGCATCGACGAAGTGATCGTCTTCCAGTCGCTGACGGCGGATGAGATCTTCCAGATCGTCGACCTGATGCTGGAGCGAGTGGACAAGCAGGTAAAAACTCAGGAGATGAGCCTGAGAGTCTCGCCCGAAGTCAAAGAGCTTCTCGCAAAAGAGGGCTTCGATCCCACTATGGGGGCACGGCCGCTGCGGCGAGCCATCCAGCGCCTGATCGAAGATCCATTGGCGGAGGAAGTGCTCCGTGGCACCTTCCACTCCGGCGACGTCATCTACGCTGCTCTGGAGAACGGCGAGATCATCTTCCGCCCATCCATTCCCGATGAGGCCCTTCCTACCATGGAGGAGCCGGTCGCCGTCGCCTAAAATCGACGACTGCATCGAACGCCCGTCCCGCAGGCCATCTGCGGGACGGGCATTATTCTGCCTCCGCCCAGCTTGGTTCCTCTTGACAAGATAATACACTTCGGCATATACTATAATGCGGAGAACTTTGCCGTACAAAGCATAATTGACACTGTATTGTGAGGTGACATGGCCCTGTTGCGAGAGATACCAGAACCTGATGCGCGTGAAGCGGAGGAGAACTTACGAGTCATACGTGAACTCATGGAGCGATCCACTAAGTTCTCGACGTTCTCCGGGTTTTCAGGCGTGCTGGCTGGTGCGGCATCCATAGTCGGGTGCCTGATGACGGATCGACTTTCCGGCGGTCGACACGCCTGGCCTCATGCCCCGGTGGAGTTTCTGACTATTTGGTCGCTGGTCATAGTCTTCGCAGTTGGCGCGGACTACCTGTTGATGAAGCGGCGGGCTGTGAGGGTCGGCAAGCGTGTGGTTTCCCGGCTCGGGAAGCAGATGATCGTCGCCTCTGCGCCGGGCCTGGGATCCGGCATGCTGCTTACGCTTTTTTTTCTTCAACAGGGTTTGATGCCGCACATCTACCCTGTCTGGATGCTTTGCTACGGCAGCGCGGTCGCGGCGGTCGGGCTTTTCTCACAGCGTGAAGTCTCGCTGCTGGGAGCCGCGTTCCTGCTGGCTGGCGCGGCGACGCTCTTCATGCCAATCTCGATGGGCCTGCCGATGATGGCGGCAGTCTTTGGCGGGTTTCATATCGGGTACGGAGTCTTGATGTCGGGAAAGGACGGTTGGTAATGCGCGGTAACGGAACTGCGGCCATGCAGCTAAGTGGCCTGGCTCCTCATCCAAATGCCTCGAATGCGGCAGCGGCGCTGGAGGCGCTGGATGAGATAGACGATGCCATTCATCAGAAGGCGAGACTGGGGATCATGTCCACTCTGCTTGCTCTGGGAGAAGCGGAGTTCAAACTGCTCAAGGAGACGCTCTCCCTGTCAGACGGCAATCTCAGCACCCATCTGGCGCTTCTAGAAGATCGAGGCTACGTGGCGTCCCGCAAAGAGTTCGTGCGTCGAAAGCCTCGCAGCACCTATACCCCCACTGATGCGGGTCGCGCCGCCTTTCAGCGCTATCTGCTTGCTCTGGAGCGCATTGTTCGCGCCGCCGATCCGCCTGAAGCTATGCATAAACAGAGTTAAGCCTTATCTGGCAGGCAAAATTTCCCTGTCTCCCCGCAAAAAAACGCATCGTATTCCAGACGGATGACATGATAACTGCACGCTCGACGAACGGCCCGCAGATCC
>JANXLO010000320.1 GCA_025355115.1 Chthonomonadaceae bacterium | reverse complement strand
GCCGAAGGAGGCGATCGACGCCTGCAAGGATCTTCTCGGTGCATACGGAGGTCACGCGCACGCCGCCGGGCTCGCTATAGAGAATGACAAGGTTCCTGACTTCGCTGCTCAGATGAACCGGCTCGCTTCCTCGCTTCTGAGCGAAGAGGACTGCATCCCAAGCCTGGAGGCAGCTCTGGAGGTGGCGCCGTCCGACCTGTGCATGGCGGTAGTCGACCAGATCGCCTGGATGGCTCCCTTTGGCAACAGCAACCCGGCTCCGCGCTTCATAAGCCGCGGAATGCCGGTGCGCAAGATAACGCGGCTCAGCGAGGGCAAGCACCTCAAGCTGCGCTTCGACGCCGAGGGCCTGAGCAAGTGGGGAAATGTGGACGCGCTCTGGTGGAACCAGGGCGAGCTGGCGGAAGGCCTGCAGGAGGGGATGTCCCTGGACATCTGCTACAGGCCCGACATCAACGAGTACAACGGAGACCGCAGCGTCCAGTTCATGCTGGAGGACATTCAGCCGCCGGAGTGGTAGCCATGAGATGGAAGCGGTGGACTCGCTGGAGGCGGGTCCGTAAAAAACGCAGGGATATTCGCAGCCTGATCGCCGGGCTTGCCAGCCGTGATCCAGCGCAGCGCTACGCCTCCGAGAAGGTGCTCCTGGAGCTGGGGCCGGAGGGAGTGGGCCTGCTGCTTGCGGAGCTGAAGCGGATGAGCAGCGTCCCGCGACAGCTCCCCATGACTTTAGGCTACGCGCTGGTTGCCGGGATCAGCTTCAACTGCATCTGGCTGCTCTGCGGCGGCCCCGAAGGGCTTGCGATGTTCCCCGTCGCGGTGGCGCTGACTGTGATGGTCCGGCAGATTCACCTCAATCGAAACGCGGCCGCCCGCCTGCTCGCGCAGGTGGAGGACAGGCGAATCGTCGGGCCGCTTACGGAGGCGATGGCCTACGGCGATGCGCCGACTCGCGACGCCGCGCGTCAATGCCTGCTCCGTCTGCTGCCTCTGCTGACTATTGCCGATGGTCGAATGCTGGCATCAAGGCACAGGCGGCGGCTGAACCGCACGCTTGGCGGCGAGGACGAGCCGATGATTCTGGCGATTCTAGAAGCTTTGCCGCAGATAGGCGACAGCAGCTTCCTTGGTCAGGTGCAGGGCCTATTGCGATACGGCGGAACCGTGAGGGTGAAGCGAGCCGCGAAGGAGTGCCTGCCATTGCTGGAATTTCGGATCCAGGAGCTAAAAAGCAGCGAGACCTTGCTGCGTCCCTCCGACGGAGCAGATTTCACAGGCGAAACGCTGGTGCGTCCGGTACTGTTCGCGCCCGACGCCGATCCCCTGCAGCTGCTCCGCCCCGTTCTGAACGAGGGTTGACGCCACAGCAATCGGCCGGCAATGCCGCCATTTTCTTGGCTGGATTTAGAGCGGGAATCGCAGCAGGCCCGCTCATCGGACATACCATTCAGTTCAAAGGAGACATCATCATGCCTAGCATCGGCACGAACACGACGATTCACGGTGGGGGCTTTCATCATATCGCCCTGAAGGCTTACGACTTCGAGGCGACGCTGAAGTTTTACGTCGAGGGACTTGGCTTCCGTCGGGTGTATGGGTGGGGGGCGGACGGCAGAAGCGCAGGCGAGCCAGACTCACGCGCCGCTCTGCTGGACGCGGGCGACGGCAACTATCTGGAGGTCTTCGCGGGCGGCAAGCGTAAGCCCGGCGAAGAGGCTCCTGAAGGCCCATTGCTCCATTTTGCCCTGCGCACCACGGATACGGTCGCCTCGCTGGAGCGCGCCAGAGCCGCCGGCGGAGTAGTGACGATGGAGCCCAAGCATGTGGTTCCACCCCACGCCGAAGCTCCCCAGAAGACGTTCCATATCGCCTTCGTGAAGGGGCCGGACGGAGAGCTGGTAGAGTTCTTCGACAACGACACGCTTTAGACGCGCCACAATGGGAGTGCCAAGTGTCTTCACCCCTAGACTTACTGCTCCGCCCCGAAGCGGCTCTGCTCGTAGTCGTCGACATGCAGGAGCCGTTTCTGCGCGGCATCTTTGAGCGAGAGCGGGTGCTGAAGAGCGTCTGCGCGTTGATGGAGGGTGCACGAATACTCGGGGTTCCCATGCTCGCGACGACACAGTACGCCGAGCGCATGGGGGGTGTCGTCGAGGAGATACAAGAGCGTCTTGGCGGCGCGCCTGTCCTCGACAAGCTGACGTTCTCCTGCTTCGCCGACGAGGGATTCCGGCGGCATCTGCTCTCGCTGGAGCGCCGGCAGATCGTTCTGTGCGGTGTGGAGTCTCATATCTGCGTCTGTCAGACGGCTCTGGAGCTGAGCGCGACAGGCTTTGCAGTGCATCTGGTCGAGGAGGCGGTCTCGTCCCGGTCGGAGTCGAATTGGCGGCTCGGCCTTGCGAAGATGCACCAGGCAGGCATCGTCCCCGCCTCCGTGGAATCCGC
>JANXLO010000240.1 GCA_025355115.1 Chthonomonadaceae bacterium | reverse complement strand
TAACCCTATATCGATCATCATTCCCTGTCACAGAGTGATAGGAGCGAAGGGCAAATTGGTAGGCTACGGAGGGGGCATATCCCGGAAAGAAACCCTGCTGGCGCTCGAAGCTTCAATCCGCACGGACAGCGACCTGACGCTCTTTTAACTGCGATTTGTGCTGAGGGATCTCCACAGGCAGGGTAGACTATACTGGCTGCATGTTGGTTTGAGGGAGGGGAGAATTATGACAAAGACTAAGTTTCTACACATGGTCTACTTTTGGGTGCGTGAGGGTGGGGCTGCCGCTGATGCGGACGCGATTCTGGACGGCTGCAGCAAGTACTTGCTCGGCATTCCCAGCGTTCTGCGACTTGAAGCCGGAAGGCCGGCGGCGGCTTCGAGAGATGTGGTGGATGGCTCTTACGGCGTCGGATTGCTGGTGGAGTTCGCGGACGAGGCGGGGCACGAAGTGTATCAGGTTCATCCTGACCATCTGGCCTTCATTGCCGCATGCAGCCCTCACTGGTCGCGTGTGCAGGTCTACGACACTCTGCTTTGATCCTCATCTCGCTCACTGATAGATAGTTCCGGCGTATCGCAGATTCTCGCGGGCGAAGGTGAAGGGAGTAGCACTGATGTCGAGCGTGTGGTCGTTATCGGTGAAGTTGGAGTTGTCGATCGTCCACATGTTCGGCGGAGTGCCCGTGGTGCTCGGCTGACCTGTGTCGACGGAGTTTATGGTGCTGTTAGGCTTCATCGCCTTGAGGTGGCCGTCCATGAACCAGCACACTCGCTCAAACAGGATGGCTTTCCTGTCGCCACCTCTCTTTGAGCGCTTCGCGCGCCGCCTTGGTGTCGTGCTCCTCCAATCGGCCTTCGATGATTTCGTTGACGAGAAATTCCTTTGCGTCTTTCAAGTGCGAGCCTGCTCCGACCTGGAGCGTCTCCATGATCGCGTTGCCGTCCAGCGGGCTTTCGATGTGCGCGATGTCGGAAAGCGCATTCAGAGCATCGATTCGCCTCCGAAGGCCAGGGATGTCGGCGGCTTGATCGGCCGGGATATCGACAGCGGAGCGATCGCAGTGCGTGAGCACAAACAGATCGTTCAGGGCATCCCCGCAGTCTCTGATCAATCGTTTGACCGGCACATCCGACCACTCTCTCTTGTACTCTCCCAGTCGCATATGCCTGTCAACGAGCACGGAGACATCCCGTATCTCATCGTTCGAGAATTTGAGGCGATTCATCATTGTCCGAACGAGGCTGGCTCCTACCGCGGGATGACCGTAGAAGCGCACCGCGCCTCCCCCCGAACTCTGCGTTGTAGTGCTCTCCGCTCGGGTTTGAAGGGGGCTTTCCTGTACGACTGCTTTCCCCTCCGAACGGGTCGCTGGCTTGCCGATGTCGTGCCAGAGCAGCGCCAGCCTCACCTCCAGGCGCGTCTCGTCGGGGAGGCTTTCCAGAGTCGCAAGAGTGTGTGTCCAGACGTCATAACGATGCCATTCGCCCTGGGTGCATCCGATCATCGGCAGCATTTCGGGCATAAACTGAGCAAGCAAATTTGACTCCAGAAGCAGCTCCATACCGCGCCGAAACTTAACTCCTGGCAGCTTTGCGATTTTGATAAACTCTTCGCGAATGCGCTCGAAGGCGATTGTAGGCGGACGGAGACGCTCAGCCTCGGTGCGCACCGCTTCCCACGTTTCGGCCTCAACCGTGAACTCGAAGCGAGCCGCGAACCGAACTGCCCGTAGCATCCGGAGCGGGTCGTCGAAAAAAGTGAGGCAGGGTGGGCGGGGAGTGCGGATGATTCCGGCGGCAAGGTCTGTGAAGGCGCGTCCTGTAAGATCGAGCAGTTGACCGGTGTGCAGGTTTTCGAGCAGTGTGTTGATCGTGAAGTCGCGGCGTAG
>JANXLO010000208.1 GCA_025355115.1 Chthonomonadaceae bacterium | reverse complement strand
AGTGTCCTCAGGCGCGAGTGGCGAATTCGAGGGCTTTGACGACAGAGCCAAGCTACTGTCTCTCAGGATTGCTGAATCACGCTTGGCCAAATCCCTCGCTTCCGCTGGCCTCTCAGAGAGGCGCAACGCGGCCAGGGAGAGCATCATAAGCCCCATCGGCGCAGCGAGGATCAGCCAGCCACGGTTGGCCTTGCGCATTTTCTTTGTGTCCAGGATATGTCTTATTCGCTCCTCCATTCCTCCGCACTGCGCCATTGCGGGAGCGACTTCACTCCTGCTGACGGATCGCACTATCGACAGCAGATGCGCCGCGTAGTCCGGCGCGGCGATGCCAGAGAGCAGCACTCGATCATCGCAGGCGCGCTCGCTCTCCAGCCGCATTCGGCGGCGCAGCCACCACGCGCCGGGCTGAAACCAGCAGAGCGCACAGACGGTCTCGGCCAGCAAATTCCAGAGCCAGTCTCGCCTCACCACATGGGCCTGCTCGTGCCGGAGTGCGCTCTCGCAGATGGCAGGGTCACCGGTAAACAGTGAGGCAGGCAATAGTATGATACTCCTGCGCATCCCCCACGTAAGGGGAGTCTTGACGCGCTCGCTGACAAGTACAGGCACACTGCCAAGCATCTCTTTCCGGCTCTCGGCCTCCAGTCGGCGCAGACGAAGCAACGCCACTGCCAGGCGAATCAGCAGGGCGGCAGTTCCCAGCCCCCAGATCACCAGTAGAACGGCGAAAACGCTAATAGGTTTTCCATGACGGAGAGCAGGCTCGATAACAGGTGATCGATGAATGACAGGGACAGTGGCCGTGATACTTGCGGAAGGCATCGGCTCTGAAGGCCGAGCTTGAGGCAGCCCGGCCACTGTGGAAATCCTTGATCTTGGCGTGCTTGCACCGGTCGGCTCCGTCGATTCTGGGGAGGCAATCGCTTGTTCTGAGGCCGCGATTGGAGTGGAATTCAGCAGCGGAACAGGGGGCTGCAGTCGTTTCGCCAGGGGCAGGACGAGCAGGTTGCAGAGTGCCACGACGCACAGCAGGTGCCGGCAAGAAGCTGCGGTACGGCGACAGCCCCACAATGCCAGAGCAGTGATGAGGCACAGAACGCTCCCGCGAACGAAGAGTTCAACCAAAAAGCCGTCCATTACTCTTCCCCTCTCTGACGCGCCGCCGAAATCATCGCGGAGAGCCGCTCTAGCTCCTCGTCACCAAGTTTAAACTCTTCGTCCGTGAGTAGGGTATTGACGATCTGCTCCGGACGTCCACCGAAAAAAGTCTCCATCAGCTTGTAGAGCGCCTCCCGCGCCACTGGCGGGCGGGGTTTGGTTGGATGGTAGATGTACTTCGCGCCCTCCTGCGTGTGGCTCATGTGGCCCTTCTCCTCCAGAATCCGGAGGAAAGTGCGGACAGCAGAGTAGCTCGGCGGGTCGGGCAGTTCGGCCAGGACATCGCTGACGGAGGCGGATCCAAGCCGATAGACCGCCTCAAGTATCTGCCGCTCTCGGCGGCCAAGTTTCTCAGTGAAATGCATGTTTGTGCTAATCCTTTACCAGTATGTTAACATATTAACATACTCTTGCAGGATTGTCAAGTTAGTGGACTCAATTCGTTCGTTGCCTCTCATGTGTGAGGCAACGAACTCAGACTTCGCGCCAGGAGAGCGTGCAGTCACTGCCGTGAGGAAATATTTGGAAGCAGAATAGAGTGCGGCCTGCATCGCAGAACGCTTCGACCGAGCAGGCATCGACTATCAGTCTAGTCGGGGTAGCGTCTCCCAACGGCGAGAGAGGCGCTTCGTGGGGAGAGGTGAACAGAGCATCTCGGCCCGGTCTCTTTGCGGGCGCAAGCGGGAGGCTGTTTTCATCCCGTTTCATCGTCCACATCCCTCGGGTTGCGTCACGACTTATAGAGAAGATCAGATTGCCGCCCTCGCGAGCTTCGAGGAGCCAGGAGGCGTGATGCGCCGGCAACTCCACCTCCCAGAGCGAGCCGGAAAGTCGAAGCTCTGAGGCCTTATTCTCCAGGGAAGGCATGACGGCGGTGGGCCAGAATCGGGCCGCCTCCAGTTCCGGCGAAAGAGTCTGAATAAGGCTGCCCTGCCGCCACTTGAGGTCGCGAGGCAGCGTCATCTGCCCGATCCAGGGAAAGGTCGCCATGTCATCCGCATAGTTCCAGTTGTTCAGCCATCCGAGCAGCACTTGACGCCCTTCCGGAGCGTTCGAAAAGGTCACGGGCGCGTAGTCGTCAGGGCCAAAGCTAAGGCGGTGGGGTTCGATACCGCCGCTCTTCTCCTTCGTGGCAAAGCGGTAGCCGTCGAAGTCGCCCGCGAAATAGGCGGCGAAGCAGTTCCCGGATTGGCCCTGCGCGTTGGGGCCGCCCACGAAGCTACTGAGGAGAATCCAGACTTCCTGCCCGTTTTCGTCGCGGAGCGGAAACAGGTCGGGGCACTCCCAAATCCGTCCCGGCATACTTCCTGCTCCGAACGAAGAGGCGAGCGTCCAGGCTTTCAGGTCGGGAGACCGATATATCTGGCTCTCGCCTCCCGCGGAAACGATCATGACCCAGCTGTCGGTCGCCTTATGCCAGAAGACCTTCGGGTCCCGAAAGTCGGGACGATCGCTGGTTAGCACGGGGTTCCGCTCGTATTTCGTCCAGGTGTTGCCCTCGTCGCGAGAGTATGCGAGGCTCTGCGATTGAGACTGCCCCGAGGTCGTCTGGATGTGGTGTGTGAAGATGGCGACAAGGCCCTGCCCGCCATCGAAAAAGCCGCTTGTATCGTCGTGATCTACGACGCAGCTTCCTGACCAGATCGCGCCAAGTTCGTCGGGGAAGAGCGCGACAAGTAGGTGCTCCCAATGCGCGAGATCACGGCTGACGGCGTGGCCCCAGTGCTTATGGTCGCTGCCGGCCGGCTGAAGCTGGTAGAATAAGTGCCAGATGCCTTTGAGATAGACGAGGCCGTTGGGATCGTTCATCCAATCGGCGGGCGGGGTGAAGTGGAGCACGGGTTCAGCGATGGTCATAGTGCCTCGGGCTGTTTTGAATGTTGTAATATGTGGGCATCTTGAGTCAATTCGAATCAGATCGCGTCGAGAAGAGTCGCGGAGCGTTGCCTGAGCGGCCTGCGCGGCATTCCAAGTATAGCGGGGCCGCTGGAGTCGAGTCAACCTCCATCTGCACGGCCAGGGAGCCTATGAAGAGAGGGAATATGCCGATCACGACGCCCGAGGAGTGTCTGGGTTATGTGGAGAGCGTAGGGATATGCACATGGCGTCACCAGCCGAAGTTGACTGGCTTTCCGTCTCTGGAGATGGCGACCGCCTGGCGAGGCAACGACCTGACCTACCAGTCGTGGTTTTGGAAGGACGATCTGCACATCGAGCGGAGGCTATTCTACGGGATGCTGATCTCCTCGGGCATTCCAGTCTTCGCCTCGCTCTCGTTGCTGCCCGCGCTGATCGCCGCGCAGGGTGACATCGATGCCCGTACGCTCCATGAAAAGGGTCTGCTGGCATCCAACGCCTTGCACGTCTACAAGCACATCGAGCGCTCAGGACCGACCGCGACCAACGCCCTGCCCTGGCCTCCAGGCAGTCATATGCACTATCTGGCGCACTTGCAGCAGAGGTTTCTCCTGACGAAGCACGACCTGACGGGCCGCACGCGGGGCACGTATGGCTACCGCTGGTGCCGGTGCGAAGACGCATTTCCCGAGAGCTTCACCGAAGCCTCGCGCCTCAGCGTCCCCGAAGCTCGCGATCAGGTGCTCTCCTGCCTGAAGTCGCAGGGCGCCGAAATCACCCAGGAGCGAGCAGCACAACTGTTCCGCTGGCAGCCCCTCTAGCAGCAAATCTTAGGGATGGTCATTCGGATTCTCGACCGCAAGCCCCTCCGCCCGAGCCGCTGCGTTCAGCTCTCTATCTGCAGAGACGAGCGTTGGCAACGATGGCCCGGTAGGACGTTGGGATGATGCCCGGCGTGGAGCCAGATGCTCATCTCCCTGCGGATGGCGTCGATGTCGGGGCTGGGATCGAGGGGCAGCTTGAGGGCGACCTGCCGATCCATGAGGGCGTTGCTCTTCTGCGCGAGCCAGACTTCTCCGAAGCCGCCTCGTCCGAGCAGGCGAAGGAGAGTATAGGGGCCGATCTGTTGGTTGAGCTGAAACATGCCTGTCCATTTCCACAGGCAACCAGTCCGTTCCTGCCCCATGAGGTGTCAACGATGGAAGTCGCGCTACTCGAGCAATGGATTTGGGAGTTCATTCCGTTGATTGTCAGGTAGAATAGAGAGGAAGTGCAAAATCGCGCGAGAGGGGAACAGGCTGAAATGCAGCGTCGAGCGTACGGGACATCCGGGCAGGAGCTTTCAATCATTGGTCTTGGGGGCGTGGTGCTGGTCGGCATCCCGCAGTCGGAGGCGGACAGCATCGTAGCCGAGGCGATAGACCATGGGATCAACTATTTCGATGTCGCGCCGAGCTATGGCCACGACCAGGAGACCGAGAAGCGGCTAGGTCCGGCCCTTGCAGGTCGTCGCGATGGAGTGTTTCTGGCCTGCAAGACTATGTGTCGAGACGGGGAGGGAGCTGCAGCCGAGCTTCGCCGGTCGCTCCAGCATCTTCAGACTCACTACTTCGACCTCTACCAGCTTCACGCTATTTCAAGCGTAGAAGAGGTGGAGAAGGCATTCGCGCCTGGCGGCGCGATGGAGACTCTCGTGAAGGCGCGGGAGGAGGGGCTCATCCGCAATATCGGGTTCTCCGCGCACTCCGCCGAGGCCGCCCTGCGGGCAATGGAGCTTTTCGACTTCGCCTCTGTCCTCTTTCCCATCAACTTCGTCACCTGGACGGCGGGAAACTTCGGGCCGCAGATCATGGCCAGGGCTCAGGAGAAGGGCGCCGCTCGTCTCGGCCTCAAAGCGATGGCTCGGACGAACTGGCAGGAAGGCGCGCATCGCGACTTCGCCAACTGCTGGTACGAGCCGCTGACTGATCCGCACTTTGCGGGCCTCGCGCTCCGCTTCACCCTGTCGCAGCCTGTTACCGCCGCAATCCCGCCGGGCGACCCGCGCCTGTTCCGTCTCGCGATGCAACTCGCCGCCGAGTTCCGCCCTCTCAATGAGGAGGACACCGCCGAGCTTCGCGCCTACGCGCAGGGTCTCGCGCCTCTCTTCCGCGCCGCCTGAAAGCCCATCAATGAAGCGACTGATCCTTAATCCGCGCATTCTTGCCTGGCTTCCTCTGCTCACCGTTCTTTGCGGCGTAGGAGTTCTTGGAGCTGTTCGCGAGAACCACATTACCACCGAGCCAACATGGCTGCACAGCTATGAAGCGGGCCTGCGACTTGCGCAGCTCACTCACCGCCCGCTTCTGCTGAGCTTCCACACGGCCGGATGCGGTTGGTGCGCTAAGATGGACGCCGAGACTTTCACCGACCCGCAGGTGGTGGAGATC
>JANXLO010000174.1 GCA_025355115.1 Chthonomonadaceae bacterium | reverse complement strand
GTGCTGGTCAACCGGATCTGGAAGCACTATATGGGCCGCGGTTTCGTCGAGCCTGCGGACGATATACGGCCCACCAATCCTTCATCGAACGCGCCGCTGTTCGACTTCCTGGCGCAGGATTTCGCCGCCCACGGATACGATCTAAAATACCTGATGCGCACCATCCTGCGCTCGGAGACCTATCAGCGCTCCGCCATTCCCGTCAAGGGAAATGAGCGTGACTCCCGGTTCTACTCGCACTATCCCTTCAAGCGGCTGAGCGCTGAGCAGATGCTCGATGCACTTTCGTCAGCGACCGGCATCGCGGAGAAGTTCGACGGCTTGCCGAGCGGAGTGCATGCTGCGGAGCTGCCGGATGCAGGGGTCAACTCCTATTTCCTGGATTTGTTCGGTCGCCCATCACGCAACATCGTCTGCGAATGCGAACGAACCGATGAGCCCAACCTGAGCCAGGTCCTGCATCTTATGAACGGCCCGGAACTAAGCACCCGTCTCACCGCCAAGACCGGGCGCATCGCAGCCCTGTTTGAAAAGAAGCTTACCGATGCCGCATTAGTTGAGGAACTCTATCTCGCCGCCTACTCGCGCTTCCCAACCGCTTCGGAAAGCAAGCGAGCGTCGTTGCCTTTGAGCAAAGCGAAGGATCGTCGTCAGGCCGCTGAAGACCTGTTCTGGGCACTCCTTAACGCCAAAGAGTTCTTCTTCAATCACTGATGAATGGTCTGGCTGCACTGTCCGTCAACGAGTGATTTCACGGCCTCGCAGCCTCCGAGTAGAGAGCGGCATAACGGGCGATCATTGCTTCCATTCCGTGAGACTGGGCTGTCAGACGGGCAGACTCGCCAAGGCGTTGACGCAATGCCACATCGCTTAGAAGGCTGCGCAGGGCGCGAATTTGAGCTGGTATATCGCCGACAGCCGTCAGGAGTGCGTTATCCCCGTCGCGCAGAATTTCGTTATTTCCTGGACATTGTGTGCTCAAAATGGGACATCCCGCCGCCAAGGCTTCCAGCACAGACAGGCTGAAATTTTCCGTTTCGGTCGGCAATATCCACACTGTCGCTGCCGCCAGGAAGGCTGGGATATCGTTGCGGAAGCCGACGAAGTGGATACGATTTTCAATCCCTGACTCTTCACACGCAAGCCGCAGCGCTTCCATCTCCTCTCCCTTCCCTGCAAAGACCAGATGCGCGCTCGGAAACTCCTCAGCTATCCCGACAAACGCCATCAGCGCATCCATAGGACGCTTCTGGGCATCCAGCCTCGAGGTGAAGACGACCAGCGGCGTCTCCTTGCCGATCCCTAGTTCGTCCCGCACTCCTTTGCCGTCTCTACCGCCGAAACGTTCAACATCGATGCCGTTGTGAATCATGCTCAGACGGCTGCCGGGCACGCCCAGCCGCAGCTGATTCTGCCTGCCATTCTCTGATGGGCAGACTACAGCATGGAACTGTCGATCCACCCCCAAAGCCCACATCTTTGCGCGCGAGGATCCAGGCTCTAGCGTCTCATAGGCGCCATGCACTGTCGCGAACGCTCGAGGCAAGCGAAGCAACCGATGCGCCAGCAGAGCAAGCCGTGGCAAGCAAATATCCCCGGTGTGATAGTGCACGATTGGCGCTCTGTAACTACTCATCAATTTCAGCAATGCGGGCAGACTCTGGCGAGCTGAGTGCGCTGAGGCACGTAGCAGTGAGCTGCGAATCGCCTCGATCCCCAGTTCGCAGCATCGCTCCGCGAAATCAACCGTGGTCGGCAGGTCGGGCACGACCATCCTAACACTGCGTCCGAGCTTCGCCATTCCGGAGGCCAGCCCCAGCATCTGGTTCGCATCTCCTCCATGCCCCAACAGGAAGCCGATATAGAGTATGTCAGTCTCTGCTTCACGCACTCTTTGTCTCCCTGCTCAAAAATCTCATGGATACTGAAGTTGACTCCCGACCGCCGCAAACAGGAACAGGCGCAGGCTGTGACGAATAGTACCGCATCCTGTACTATCCGTCCACGGAGTTTTCATGGCGACTTTTACCATCAACCCGGATCGCAGCACCTTGCACGGCACATTTTCGCGCGACCTTGCTCCCGTGCTCTCAATCGATTCCGGGGATACTGTAATCTATAGCACGATTGATGCAGCCTGGAATTTGCCACCGGAGCCAGGCCGAGCAGCGACCGACCCGCCCATCAAATTTGTTCCGCGTGACCTGCACAGCGACAAGGGACATGCCCTTTGCGGGCCAATCGCGATAAGGGATGCAGAGCCGGGCATGACGCTGGAAATCCGCATTGGAGAGGTGCGGCCTGCCCGTCGGGGGTGGACATCCGCAGGCGGGTGGGATCATCCGGTGCACGCTCGTCTGGGCACTGTCGAGCGCGAAGCACTTCATGTCTGGACGCTCGATGCGGACGCGGGAATCGGTCGCAGCCAGCACGGGTTCGAGGTCAGCCTGCATCCCTTCATGGGAGTTCTCGGGATGCCGCCCGATGAGCCGGGACTACATTCCACTGCGCCTCCCCGCCTGACGGGCGGCAATCTGGACTGCAAAGAACTGGTCGCCGGCACGTCGCTCTTTCTGCCAATCGCGGTTGTCGGCGCGCTCTTCTCCGTCGGGGACGGCCATGCGGCGCAGGGGGATGGCGAGGTCTCCGTCACGGCAATAGAGTGCCCCATGGAGCGAGTGGAGCTTACTTTCGTCCTTCATCCCGCCATGCAACTCACCTCTCCGCGTGCGCTGACTCCTGGAGGATGGATCACCTTCGGGCTGCACGAAGACCTTCAGGAGGCGGTCTATCTAGCCATCGACGCAATGCTGGCCCTCATCGGCGAGCAGTACGGAGTATGCCGCGAGGATGCTCTCGCACTCGCCAGCGTTACGGTCGATATGCGGGTAACGCAGATCGTCAACGGTGTCCGGGGCGCACACGCATTTCTGCCTCACAATGCGATTCGCAGGGCTGGCTGACAGAGATGACCAAGGACCGCGTCGCTCTTGTCTGCACTTGGAGACCTCACGGTGAACTGCCTCGACTCCTGAGGCTGCTGCCGCAGTTGAGGCTGCTCTACAGTGACATGGTTGTCGCGATCATCGATGGCACTCCCGAAATCAGCTCGGCCCTGGCAGGCAGTTCGGATGTCGTCCTTATTTATCCTGAAGACGGAGCACATAGCCGCATGGCAGCATTGGCGGCAGCGGCTGGTAGCGATGCGAATTGGTTCCACTACTGCGATATGGACAGGCTATTGCGCTGGTCAGAGACCCAGCCAGAGGAACTTTACTCGACAATCAAGTCTATTCCAAGCTTTGATTGTCTGATCCTGGGCCGGACGAAAGATGCGTATGACACGCATCCACTGGCCATGCTGACGACGGAGCGGATCATCAACGACGTGGCATCTCATCTGCTTGGCTGCGAAGCGGACATCTGCGCCGGCTCGAAAGGCCTGAGCCGTTCCCTGATCCATTTTCTGCTGAGGCATGCTCCTCTGGATGGATGGGGAGATGTCTCCTGGGCCGTCCTCGCAAAGCGCGGAGGCTTCACGCTAAGCGCCTCTTACTCTGATGGGCTCGACTATGAGACGGCTGATCGGCACCAGCCCTTCGCTGCTGATCAGGCCGCGCAGAGAAGGCTGGCAGCTGCGATTGATGCAGACCCCCTGGCCTGGCAGAATCGGGTCAGAGTAGCACAAGAGATAGTCTCTGAGGGACTTAGGTCGCAATTTCAACTGCTTGATATGTCATAATCTCATAAGGCGTCCGTCTGTTCGGCTTGTGCTCGATTGTTGACGCCGAAGGAGAAGCTCCCCAATGCCCTCTGCTCGAAGAACCCAATCCACCGGCCCGCCTGATCAGGAGCTTGCCCGCGCCGTGCGGCGTCTGATCCAAGTTTTCACAGCTGTTGGAATCATGATCGTCGTCGGCGTAGTGGGTCTCCTGCTCATTGCCCAGCGCGATCAGGGCGCTCAGAAACTAATGGAGGCCGTGGAGAAGAACCAGATTGCCGTCGTCTCGCAGCTACTGGACAAAGGCGTCGATGCAAACTCGTCCAACGAACAGGGCACTACGCCACTGATGCTGGCCGCCTACCATGGATATACACAGATCGTGGAACTTCTCCTTCGACATGGAGCGAAAGTGGACGCGAAGGATACACAGCAGCAGACCGCGTTAAGATCGGCTGGCCCGTCACATCCCGAAGTGGTCAAGGTCCTGCTTGAGCACGGCGCGGATCCCAATACACGCGACATCTACGGAAAAACGCTCTTGGTGTCCATCTGTGAAACGGCATCGGCTGGCAATTCGGACTTCATGCGGCTGCTTCTAGAGCATGGCGCTCTGCCGGACGGATCGGGCGATGACGGCACTCCACTCCTCTACGCCATCAAAGCGGGCCAAGCTGGAAATGCCGAGGAGGCCAGGCTGCTGCTCGAGCACCACGCCAACCCGAATGCAAAGGACAGCTCGGGCACTCCTGCACTTTGGCGTGCCGTCGAAAAACACAATGTCGACATCGTGCGTCTACTGCTGGCGAAAGGCGTCTCTGTCAACGCCTCGGACAGCCTTGGTCGCACGCCGTTCAAGCTTGCTGAGGACCAGAAGCTCGCAGAAATCACCGCTCTCTTGAAGAGCGCGGGGGGCAACTGACGGGCGGAATGCGGCTCTGAACAGGGTACACTATCAGCACCACCGCCCCGATGAGGAGAGCTGACTGTGATTGCCCGTGCAAAGCGCCTTGAACTGATCCCCCCGTACCTGTTTGGTGAAATTGCCGCGCTAAAGCGCAAAGCCGCCGCCGAAGGACGCGACCTCGTCGACCTTGGCATCGGTGACCCCGACCAACCCACTCCTGAATCCATCGTCGAAGCGTTGACACGCGCCGCCCATAACCCGGAAACGCATCGCTACGATGAGTCTAATGCAGGCTGGACGGATTTCCTGGAAGCAGTCAGCGTGTTCTGCCGCCGCCGCTTCG
>JANXLO010000162.1 GCA_025355115.1 Chthonomonadaceae bacterium | reverse complement strand
ACAGCTTTCCGAGCGGCCACGCGACCGGCGCGTTTGCCCTGGCGACCGTCGAGAGCTCACTCCACCCTAAACAGGCGATCTACTGGTATGCGGGAGCCTCCCTCATTTCCGCCTCGCGCTTCACGCTGCACCGGCACACGGTCGGCGACGTCCTAGCGGGCGCGGCGCTGGGCTACGGCGTCGGGCGCTGGGAGCTCTCGTCCAAGCGCGGACTGCTCTTACTGCCGTTCATTCAGCCTGACCGCAAAGGCACCGCCGTCGGGCTATTCCTCTCGAAATCATTCTGAAGCGGGCGGGATCCGGCTGTCTCACAGCTTTTGGAAGCGGAAAGCGAACGGAGCTCGAGCATTTCAGGGAAAATAGGGCGAGCGCAATTTCTAACGAGCAACCTGGCATGATTATTGCACTACTGTTAGAGGAAGAAGCGAGCATTGGGCCCCTATTCGGCCCCTAGTTCGTTTCCTCCGCATCATCTCAGGATGTCTATGAGAGGAAGTCGTACATGTTTCGTTTTGCAGGATCCACCGCTCTGTTTGCCTTCGCTGCACTGGCAGCCGTAGCCGCGCCCGCTGCCCGTGCGCAGTCGTCATTCGATCTCACTGCCGACATGTTTGGAGGGGGACCTCAGACCATTGGAACGATCAGTGTTCCTGCGAATCTGCCGAACGCAACCTACGCGTTCTCCAGTGTCCTGCCGTCCATTCACTTCACGCTGCAGGGTCTCACCTTCACGGAGGACGATATTTTCAATCCGACGGAGGCCGCGTTCGTACTTTCCGGCGCTGGCCCGCGCAGATTTCAATTCACCACTCTCCCCAGCACGAGTCTGTTCGTTTTCTTCGATCGTAATTTCCCCAATGGCAATACTCTGGAAGTCTCCTTCGACAGCGCGCAGTATGGCACCTCGTCCCCGGAGTTCCGAGGAGCCTACACTGCTCTGAGCGCCGCTGATTCAATCACCCCCGAGCCCGGCAGCCTCACTGCGCTGACCGCGCTTGCGGTTGCGGGCGTCGGCCTTGCAGGCAGGCGCCGTTCCCGAAAGGCGTAGAGTGCGGCGCGATCCGCTCCCCAGGGCTGCCAAGCTTAGGCGGAGCATTTCCCCAACAATGCAGCCAGATCTATCCTCTAGCTGAGACGACAATCGTGTGACGCCGCATTTAGAGGAGAAATCAGGCTGAGTAGACGCTCTGTTCGAGCGTTGGCAAATTCTGTGGTACAATGGAGAGGCGCATAGAGGGCGCACCCGTGTCCGCGGGAAGGGCCGAGCCCACCTTCACCTCCGTAATTTGCATCGCCATCACCTTCTTTCTGCCTGACAGAGCGGACAACAGGCGTTCGGAAAGGAGGTCCTCATGACCACATCCCTGCATCCCCTCCCTAGCCTGGAGCACCTCAGAAATCAGGCAAAAGACCTCGTCAAGCAGTTCAAAGCGCTGGATCCGGCGGCGATTCATCGCGTCCGTGCGCTTCTGCCTCGCGCATACAGCCTTCCCGCAGAAGCCTTGCTGACATCCGGCATCACCCTCTCCGAAGCGCAGTTCGTCCTGGCGCGAGAGCACGATTTTCCTAGTTGGCCAAAACTCAAACATCACATTGAAACGTTGGAGCCAGACGTCGATGCCGCCAGGGAGGCTTTCAAGCGGGCCGTTCGGGAAGGCGACAGCGTCAAACTCAAGGCTCTCCTGCGAAGCTCCCATACGCTCAGAGAGCAGATCGATGCTCCACTCTTCTCGTTTGATTCTCCCGCTATTTTGGAGGCCGCGAGCCGCGAAGACCGCAAGATGCTGGACATTCTGCTCAAGAACGGAGCCAACATCGATGCGCGGAGTGGATGGTGGGCAGGCGGGTTCGGCGTTCTGCCGCACAAAAATCCGGAGTTCGGGGCCTATCTCATCGAGCGCGGAGCCGTGGTGGATGTCTGGGCGGCGGCTGGCATGAACCGTCCAGAGCAGCTAAAAACGCTGATCGACGAGAGCCCGGTGCTCGTGAACGCACGGGGCGGGGATGGCCAGAGCCCACTCCATTTTGCGGCCACGGAGGAGATCGCTCGACTGCTGCTGGATCGCGGAGCAGAGATCGACATGCGTGATCTGGATCATGGCAGCACCCCCGCGCAGTGGATAGTAGCGGACAGGCCGGAAGTGTGCAGATATCTGCTCACGCGCGGTGCAGAACTCGACATCTTTATGGCCGTGCAGCTTGGCGATCTGTCGCTCGTTCAGCAAGCCCTAGCCGCAGATCCCAACGCGCTTAAAGCCAAGGTCGGTGAGGGAAGCCTGACATCGGGCAGCTCGAACGGCGGGCATATCTACACCTACACGCTTCACAACGCGCGCAGCCCGCTCCATCTCGCCGCCGAGCTCGGCAAGCAGGAGATCGTCCGCTATCTATCCGCGCTCAGCGCTCCAGCGGAGCAGTTGCTCGCCGCCTGCCTGCAGGCGGACGAGGCCGCCGCAGAAGCGCTTCTGACGGAGCATCCGGGCCTTATCGCCTCTTTGGGCCTGCATCAGATGCGCATTATCGCGGATGCGGCCTGGGGGCACAAGACCGAAGCGGTTCGTCTGATGCTCAAGCTCGGCTTCGACATCGAGGCTCGCGGCGACAACTGCTCGACGCCGCTGAACCGGGCTGCCACCCGAGGCTTCGTCGATCTGATTGAGTTGCTGCTGGCACATGGAGCATCGCTTGAGGCGAAGAATGAGTTCGGAGGGACGTGTCTGGGCGCATGTCTATGGGGCGCCGAGAACTTTCGCGATCCCAATGGTGACTACGTCACCTCCGTCGAGAAGCTGCTCGCTGCCGGTGCCCCTCTAAGCGACATTCGCTATCCCTGTGCCAACAAACGAGTGAATGCAGTCCTGCGCCGTCATCTTGAGAAGCTGTCGAGAACCGACAGCGATGCCGCTAAAATGCTCGGCAGCAGCGCTTAGTCAATTGAATTACCTCCACACCTGCTGACGAAGTAGTTGTGTTCCGGGCAAGGTAAAGGCCGCCGAACTTTCGTTCGGCGGCCTCTGCATCGTCATACCCCGCTACTTCTTACGCGGGCGCTTGGCATCCTTCGAGTCATCGGGCTTTCCTGCGCCTCCATGCCGGGGAGCGCGATCAGCTTCGGATGGGCCTTCGCCGCGGTTGGCTTTGTAGGGCGCAAGCCACGGCGGAGCGCCGCCATCGCGGCGCGGGGGGCCGGAGTCGGGGCCATTGCGATTGCCCTCGTATCGGTTGCCCTCATAACGATTGCCGCCTTGTCCGCCTCCGTCACGATTGCCCTCGTAGCGGTTTCCGCCGTCGCGATTGCCTTCGTATCGGCCCCCGCCGCCTCCCTGCCCGCCATCGCGGTTGCCTTCATAGCGGCCGCCTCCGCCACCCTGTCCGCCGTAGCCACCGCCTCCGCTATTTCCGAAGTTTCGGGGTGGGCCATCGCGTCCGGCATCGCCCTGGGGACGGAACGAGCGATCTTGACCCCCATCGGGCGGGCCGTCGGTGCGGGGTCGTGCGACTTCCGCATAGACCTTCTTGCCGCGCAGCTTGGTCCGGTTCAGCGCCTCTATGACGCGGTTCGCCTCGCCCTCGGGGACTTCGACGAACGTGCTGCGATCCAGGATTTCAATCGCGCCGATGGCGTTTCCGGCAATCCCCGCCTCATTGGCGATGGCGCCGACGATGTCGCCGGGCCTCACGCCGTCCTGCCGTCCGATCAGAAGGAAGAGCCGGGTCATGCCCTGCTCCGCCTGCGTCTGGGGCAGATCAGCGGCGGCGATGTCGTAGTCCTCCGCGCCCTTCTGTCCCTGCCACAGCATCTGAAGCGCGGCGGCGGCGATCTGGGGGGCATCGTACTTGCCCTCTTCAATCAGTTCCCCGACCGTCACGAGATAGCCGTCACAGTTGCCCTCCGCGAGGGTCTGTCGCAGTCGATCCTTGAACAGCTCACGCCGTCTGGCTGCGATGTCGCCGACCGTTGGCACTCGTGCCGGGAGGATGGGCGCGTTGATGTAGCGCTCGATCTGGCGCAGCTGGAAACGCTCCCTCGGCGAGACGAGCGTGATGGCGTCGCCCGTTCGTCCGGCGCGTCCCGTCCTGCCGATGCGGTGAATGTAGGCTTCCACGTCCCAAGGAATGTCGTAGTTGATGACGTGCGTGACCTGATCGATGTCGAGGCCGCGCGCCGCCACATCAGTCGCGATCAGGAGATCGGCCTGTCCGGATCGGAAACGAGCCATGACGCGGTCTCGCGCCGCCTGGTTCATATCGCCGTGCAGGGTCTCCGCCTGATAGCCGCGCATCTGAAGCGACTCGCCCAGATCGTCCACGTCGCGTCGTGTGCGGCAGAAGAGGATCGTGCTGCCCGGCGTCTCCATATCGAGAATGCGAGTTAGCGCCTCCACCTTCTGGGAGGGCGGGACTTCGTAGTAGGTCTGAGTGACCAGTTCGACTGTGCGACGCTTGCTCTCGATGGTGACTCGCTGCGCATCGCGGAGGTACGTGCGAGCGAGCGCGGCGATGCGGGGCGGCATGGTCGCCGAGAACAGCGCGGTCTGGCGCTCGTCCGGCGCTGCCTTGAGAATCTCTTCGACGTCTTCGAGGAAGCCCATGTTGAGCATCTCGTCGGCCTCGTCTAGAACGACCATCTTTACGCCGCCAAGCTTGAGTGTGCCGCGTCGGAGGTGGTCTAGCACTCGGCCCGGAGTTCCCACAACGATGTGCGCGCCGAACGAAAGAGCGCGGAACTGACGGTCGATGGGCTGACCGCCGTAGACGGGAACGACCCGGAGTCGGCAGTATTTGCTGAGATTATGCGTCTCCTGCGCCACCTGAATACAGAGTTCACGGGTGGGCAGCAGGATGATGGCCTGCGGATGGTTCTGGGTCGGATCCAGCAGTTCGGCGATGGGAAGAGCGAATGCGGCGGTCTTGCCGGTGCCCGTCTGCGCCTGACCGATGAGGTCATGACCCGCGAGCAGTATAGGTATGGACTGCTCCTGGATGGGCGTTGGGGCCTCGAATCCAGCTTCGATGATCGCCCGCATCGACGGCTCGCTGAGCTTCAGGGCGCGGAACGCGGCGGCCTGAACGACAGGCTCGTTGGACTCTTCCTCCGTAGACGCAGCAACTTCCGACGCTTTCGGAGCGGGAGGTTTCTCGCTCTTCGGCGCCGGAGCGACGTCCGCCGCTTTAACAACGGGAGCCTTCTCGGCCTTCACCACAGGAGCTTTTTCCGCTTTGACGGGTGAGGCGACTTCTGCTGCTTTCAGGACGGGAGGCTTCTCCGCCTTGACGGGCGGAACGGCATCTGTGGCTTTCAGCACAGGCGCTTTTTCTGCCTTGACCGGTGCGGTGGCTTCCGAGGCTTTCGGCAGAGAAGCTTTTTCTGCCTTCGTCTGCGCGGTAACTTCTGCGGCTTTCGGCGCGGAGGGCTTCTCCGCCTTTGCCGGTGGGGTCGCCTCGCTATGCGCCACTTCGGGCGCGAGCGCGGCATCGACTTCCGTTGTCGCGGGCTCGGCCGAGGTCTTCTCGGCGATTTTGCCCGCGCTGGCGGTAGTCTTCTTGCTTGATTTGATAGGACTCATAACGGTTCGGGTTTCCTTTTCTGCATGTACCGCTATATTATACCCTAACCCGCTTCCCGTTCATGAATTGACCGCCAGAACAAGCTTGACGAAGCTAGGCTTGCATTGTAAGAACATATCTGCCAGCAGATGGTTATGGTATAATTCGCCAAGTCGATTACAGCAGGAGAGCAACATGATAAAAATCGAAATCGAGCTCAATGAGTCCATTGTTGAACAAGCCAGTGCGAACGCCTCCTCGCAGCACATCACAATTGAGCAGCTTTTCGCCAATATTCCGGAGCAGAATGTCCCTCCCGTGCCGACAGCGACCCGTTTACTTGGACTCTTTGCCGACGAACCGGAGCTAATGGACCGCGTAATGGACATGATCCGGGCCCAACGTGAAGAACCGATAACGGTAGGGATGAACATTGAATAGGTCACTTCTAGACACGGACACTTACTCCGAAGTACTGAAGCGGAAGAACTTAGGTGTTACGGCAAGAGCAGAGACGTATCTTGCGCAACGCGGCCGATTTATCCTTATCCTCCATGACGATTTTTGAGATTGTATGGGGGCTACAACGGATGGAGCGCACAGAGCGAATCGCTGAATTGCAGCGCGAACTACCTTATGTTGAAGTAATTGACCTGACCAGAGAAATCGCGGTTTTGGCAGGTCGGATCTTCGGAGATTTGTATTGGATCGGACAGCAAATTGGCACCGCAGATGCGCTCATTGCCGCCACTGCCCTGCATCATGCCATTACTCTGGTGACTGGAAATGGACGCCATTTTGAACGGATTCAGTTGCTTGGTTACCCGCTTTTGATTGAGGACTGGGAGTTGAAGTTGCGGTAGCACCATGTTATGCCAGGGCGGAAGCAGCAATAGGGGAGGTACGAATATGCTGATGATCCTGATCATGCGGAGCAGGTCGGTCTATGTAGAACTCTGTGGGTGAGATAAACCTTCTGTAGATCTGTTTGTCTCAGATTCTTACACCATTCGAGGCAACACGCCCCCGGCCATTTAAGGCCAGGGGCGTATTTCATGCGAGAGGTGATAGGCGCGTCAGCGCTTCTCGATGGAAAGCCAGGGGAGTTCCTTCGGGCCGATATACTCCAGACGGGGGCGAATGATCTTCTGGCCAGGCTTGTACTGCTCGAACATATGCGCGCACCAGCCGGAGGTACGGCTGACCGCAAAGATGGGGGTGTATAGCCGCATTGGGAGCTCCATCTCGTAGTAGCAGGAGGCAGAGAAGCAGTCCACATTCGCGTAGATGCCCTGCTTGCCCGCCGCAAGGCGTTCGGGGGTGTTGCTCAACTCGTCCACGATGGCCTCGATCGCGGTGGTCATTTGGAACCAGCGCGTGTCGTTGTGGAGCTCGCCGAGCTGACGGCTCATCTCCCGCAGATGTGTAGCCCGGGGGTCGGGAGCGCGGTAGACGGCATGGCCAAATCCGGGAACCGGGGTTCGCTTCTCGCCGGTGAGCATCGGGCGGACTAAGGCGTCCACCTTGTCGGGCGAGCCAATCTTCAGCAGCATCTCCATCGTCTCCTCGGCCGCTCCGCCGTGGCGCGGGCCCGAGAGCGTTCCGATCCCTGCCACCATGCCGGAATAGAGATCGGCTCCCGTGGCGACCGTGACGCGGGTGGAGAAGGTCGAGGCGTTGGCTTCATGGTCGGCATGGAGGAGAAAATCGATGTCCAGGGTGCGGACGTAGAGCGGGTCGGCCTCTTCGCCGTGCAGCATGTAGAGAAAGTTCGCGGCAAGCCCGAGATCGGCTCGGGGCGCAATCGGCTCCTTGCCCTGGCTGAGGCGCTCGATGGCGGCGACCGCGGTGCCGATGGCAGCCTGCACCCTCATCGCCTTGCGCTTATTGGCCGCGTCCGAGTTGTCGCCATGATCGGGGTCGAACATTCCAAGGGCAGAGACGGCGGTGCGCAGCGCGTCCATCGAGTTCGCGCCGTGCGGAAAGCCTCGCAGGAGCGTCATGATCCCCTCAGGCAGTGCGTAGTGAGCGGCAAGCTCCGTCCGAAACGCGGCCAGTTGCCCGGCGTTGGGCAACGCGCCATTCCACAATAAATAGACCACCTCCTCGAAGGTGGAGTGGTCGGCGAGATCGTGAATGCTATAGCCCCGATAGTACAGATTGCCCTCGGCCTGGACATCGCAGATTTCGGACTCGCCTATGACGGCGCCTCGCAGCCCCCCGGCTTGCGTGGTCATATTTCTCTACCTCAATTCTAAAATTTTGGGTCGTCATGTGACTTGCAGAACAGTTCTTACATTCTAGCATGTTTGACGCTCGTTTGCAATGCCATTTGCCTGCGGCTTGCCCCTCTGGTATACTGATCGCATGGAGGGCTGCAAGATGAAACCGATGACAGTGCAGAGGTCTAGGCAGACAGTGAGAAAAACAACTTTCGCTCAGGGCTCAAAGTGCGGTAGGCCGCTATGCGCCGTACTGCTGCTCATCGGAATGCTGCTTGGTGCGCCTGGCCATGCCCTCACGCAACGGGGGTTGAATGAGCTTGCGGCATCACTTCTGCGAACGCATCTCCTCGTCATAGAGCAACCTGGGCTTCGCCTCCCGCAGGAAGCATTGCCCGCCTACTTCCAGCGCCTGCTCGCCGCACAGCCCGGCGAAAAACCCGCCGCTCGTACAGCGCGAATCGAGAGCTATCTGAGCTCGATGCTCCAGTCTACCGAGAGCACCTCCGACGCCCGCAAAACTCCTTCTCTGCACAATGTCTCGCCCGCCAACCGTGAATTGTGGATGCAAATCACCCAATACCTGAGCGACCTGCCCGGTGATCTGAGGAAAGCAATGGGAAGTTGGAAGCGCGAAGCGCACGCTCAAGCGGGACTGAAGGAGACGCCTGAAGCATTCGCCAAGTTTTTCTGGCACGTCCAGAATGCCTACGCTGCCCTCCGCGATGCCCGCCCATGACGGCGCAGCATCAGTCACTGCAGAGCCGAACTGTGCATTCGATTGGATGCATTTAGCCAACAGGCGCGGGGTTTCGGTCGAAGCCATTCTGGTGCCAGTAGGGATAGGAGAGGGTCGTCTTGCTGGCTTCGTCCAGGCGAGCGACCTGCTCAGGCGTGAGGCTCCAGCCGACCGCGCCCAGGTTCTGACGAAGCTGCTCCTCGTTCCGCGCTCCTATCACCAGCGTCGCCACGGTCGGTCGCCGCAAAAGCCAGTTGAGGGCCACCTGCGGCACCGTCTTGCCCGTCTCCTCCGACACGATGTCCAGCGCATCCACGACTTTGTAGACGTACTCATCCTCCACGGGAGGGCCGTTGTCCACGACGACCTGATTCTGCAGACGACTGCTGGCGGGAACAGGCTGACCACGCCTTATCCTGCCTGTCAGTCGGCCCCATCCGAGCGGGCTCCACACGACAGCGCCGACCTTCTGATCCAGGCCCAAAGGCATCAGCTCCTGCTCGTAGTCCCTCCCGATCAGAGAGTAGTACGCCTGATGCGCGACATAGCGGGGCAGCCCGTACTTTTCGGAGACCGCCAGAGACTTCATCAGATGCCAGCCGGAGAAGTTGGAGCATCCGACGTAGCGAATTTTGCCCGCCTTGACCAGGGTGTCCAGCGTGCTCAGCGTCTCCTCGACCGGCGTCATCGCGTCGAAGCTGTGCAGTTGATAGAGGTCGATGTAGTCGGTTCCCAGCCGCTTCAGGCTGCCTTCGACCGCGCGGATAAGATGGAAGCGGGACGAGCCTGTGCCGTTGGGATCCGGGCTGGTCCGAAACCCGCCCTTCGTCGAGATGAGGACGGAATCTCGGCGGCCCTTGATCGTCTGGCCCAGGATCTCCTCAGCGGCCCCGGCGGAGTAGACATCCGCTGAATCGAACATGTTCAGCCCCGCCTCCAGGCAGATGTCGACGATGCGGGTCGCCTCATGCACATCGCTGGCTCCCCACGCTTTGAAGAACTCCGTCGTGCCGCCGAATGTGCCTGTCCCGAACGTGAGGACGGGGACATTCAGCCCCGAGCCGCCAAGCAGTCTCTGTTCCATCTCTCCGTGCCCTCCAAAATCGTTGAGTTAACCCAGTTTGGCTTCGATGACCGCGCAGATGGCATGAACCACGGATTCGACCACCGCTTTGTCGATGCCTTGCGCCATAACGCGGATGAGCGGCTCCGTGCCCGAGGCGCGCACGGAAAGCCACTTCGCGTTGCCCAGATCAGCCTCGCCCTGCGCAATAGCAGCCTGAACATCGGGATCCTGCTGCCAGCCCTGCTTGGTGCGCACACGCACGCTTTTGAGCAGCTGCGGGCCGGAGATCACGACGCTCGCAAGCTCGGAGAGAGGCTTTCCCGTCTCGCGCACGATGGCGAGCACCTGCAGAGCCGTCACGAGGCCATCGCCAGTTGGGGTCAGACAGGGGAGCAGAATATGCCCGCTCTGCTCGCCGCCGATCGCCGCTCCCAGCGCGTCCATCGCCTCCGCCACGTAGCGGTCGCCGACGTCGGTACGGTGAAGGCGAATCCCCCCTGCGTTCAGAGCCTGCTCCAGCCCGACGTTGCTCATGATCGTCGCGACCACGACATCGCCCGGCAATCGGCCTTTGCGGTGCATATCCAAAGCCAAAATCGCCATCATCCTGTCGCCATCCACGATGCTGCCCTTCTCGTCGGCGAGCATCACCCGGTCGGCGTCCCCGTCGAAGGCGAGCCCGGCATTTGCACCGGCCTCGCTGACTATTATGGCCATCGGCTTGGGGTGCGTCGAGCCGCACTCGACATTGATATTGATCCCGTTGGGCTCCGCGTTCAGGACGGTCAGCTCGGCTCCGAGCGCGAGAAATATCTGCGGGGCAAGCTGAAAGGCCGCGCCATGCGCGCAGTCCATCACGAGGCGCAGCCCCCGCAGCGGCTGCGCCTCCTCCCCGCCGACGGTCGCCATGACACGCCGCTCATACTCCTCAATGGGCTCATGCGTCTCGGTCACGCGACCGATATGACTGCCCGTCGGATGCGGCAGGCTCTCGGCATTCTCCAGCAGTGCTGTGATCTCATCCTCCGCGCGATCAGGCAGCTTTTTGCCATTGACGCCGAAGAACTTGATTCCGTTGTCCTCGAATGGGTTGTGCGAGGCGGACAGCACGACTCCGCCTGCGGCGCCCTTCGCAAGCACGATCTGCGCCACTGCCGGGGTCGGCACGACGCCTACATTGACGACATCCACGCCCATCGCCGCCAGCCCTGCCGCCAGAGCCGCCTCCAGCATGTCACCGGAAAGACGGGTGTCGCGCCCAATAATAACGAACGGGCGGCCTCCCTCTTCCCTGGGAGCGGCATCGCAGAGCCAACGCCCCGCCGCCATGCCCAGCCGCATAGCCAACGGGGCAGTCAGATCCCTATTCGCGACGCCGCGCACGCCGTCGGTGCCAAATAGTCTCGGTTTACTCATCGTGTCAGCCCGTCACCCGCACCAGGGTGGGGCGGAGGACCCGCTCGTGCAGGAGATAGCCGCGCTGCACCTCTTCAGCGACCGTGTTCGCCGGGTATTCGTCGCTCTCCATCTCCCCGATGGCCTCATGGAACTTCGGG
>JANXLO010000159.1 GCA_025355115.1 Chthonomonadaceae bacterium | reverse complement strand
ATGCTGGTCTCAGTGACCGAACGAACACGAGAGATAGGAGTCCGTAAGGCCATTGGAGCTAAGAGACGGGATATTCTTCTCCAGTTCATGATGGAGGCTCTATTCCTCTCGCTGACGGGTGGGCTAATCGGCGTGTTTTTGGGCATACTCTTTACGCTCTACGGCCTGCCCTGGCTGAAGCCGCAGTGGGAGACGAGTCTGTCTATGGCACCTACACTGGTAGCGTTCGGCTTTTCCGCCCTCGTAGGAATCTTCTTCGGTTACTATCCTGCGCTGAAGGCCTCGAAGCTGAATCCCATTGATGCCCTGCGTTATGAGTAGAGTCAGACCGATGCTACTTTAACTGAGCGCAGGCTGCTGACTGCCAACTGCGTATTCTCATTTACCGGCAGTCCATTCATACAGGAGAAGACGACATGAACTTGCGAGCTATCATTTCCGCATCCGCCATCGCGATCTTGGGAGCTGTAAGCATCCCTTCCGCACAGGCGCAAGGGCCCGGCGGCGGATTTCAGATGCCGCCGGAAATGCAGGCCAAAATCAATGCCTGGAAAAAATGGTCGGAGGCGCACAAAGGAATTAGCAACCTCGGAACACTGATGTATCAAGTCGAGCAACTGGATAAGGCACCTGGCTTCGAGCTGAACAAGGTGCAGTCCGTCAAGGTGCTTGGGATCATGAAGCCCTGGCGCACCAAGACCGATATGACCGACGATCAGGCGAAGGTCGTCGCGAAGTCCATAACTGGACTTCTGACTGACAAGCAAGTCAAGAAACTGACGACGATTGAGTCTCCCTTTGGCAGACGCGGAGGAGGCGGGGGCGCTGGAGGCGGAAGACCTGGGGGCGGCGCGCCTGGCGGCGGCGGGGCAAGGCCGGGCGGCGCAGGCGGCGGAATGCCGAAGATTCCCGATCCTCCCAAAGGCGGATACAACCCGTTGAATCCCGACACTTTACCGTTCGAGCAGATGCGGCCTAGAGCGAAGAAGAGCATGGACGACTTTACAGCAGAGTTGCAGGCCAAAGCCAAGTAGGGATCGATGAGTGCCAATTGGTGGAGCGTGGCGAGCCAGCCGCGCTCCCCAAACTATTGAGAGAAGGCGAGCATGACGGAAGCGTTGATCGAGACGACTGATGTATATAAGATATACAAAATGGGCAAAATGGAAGTACGAGCGCTGCGCGGCGTCTCGCTCACGATAAATCGAGGCGAGTTCGTGGCGATTATGGGGCCTTCCGGCTCCGGCAAGTCCACATTCATGAACCTGATCGGCTGCCTTGACAAGCCCTCGAAAGGCTCCTATCTGCTCGACGGCATTGAGGTGGCCAAGCTGAGCGACAATCAGCTAGCTGAGATACGCAACCGTAAAATCGGGTTCGTGTTCCAGACGTTCAACCTGCTGGCCCGTACTAGCGCGATTCGCAATGTCGAGCTTCCTATGCTATACAGCAACGCGAAAAATCGGGAGCAGGTCGCTAAGCTCTGTCTGGAGAAGGTTGGGCTGGGAGATCGGCTCGACCATAAGCCGAATGAGCTATCCGGGGGACAGCAGCAGCGAGTGGCCATTGCCCGTGCTCTTGTGAACGATCCGCCGATCATATTTGGCGACGAGCCGACAGGAAACCTTGATAGCCGTACCGGCGAAGAGATTATGGAGATCTTCCAGGGCCTTAACAGGAACGGGAAAACCGTGGTCATCGTAACTCATGAAGAGGAGATCGCGGAGCACGCGAGCCGCATTATTCGATTCAAGGATGGTAAAGTGATTTCAGATCGGGTTGTGGAGAAGCCGCGTGACGCCGTCGAGGAGATCGCGAAGCTCGGCAACCCAGTAGAAGAGATGGTGTAAGCGAAAGCGGGTTCAAGCATGACACTCAGCAAACAGTGGCGACGTTTTCTGCGGCGAGTGGCCACGCTATGCGTGGTGACAGGTGTGCTGCTTGCGATCCCCGATTCCGACACCGGGGACATCCTGCGCTACAAAAACGCCCTTGTCGCGTTCGCGTTCGTCATCTCTCTAGGTAAGCTGCTCTACGATACATTCTTCTTCGACCGGTATCTGCCTTGATCGCGCACCCCTCAGCTCTTTCGCGCAGTGATAAAGCGGTTTAGCGCGTCGGCCCATGGCGGCAGATTGTCGCGTCCCTGAAGCTCCAGAGCATAGTGCCTCAATACGGAGTAGGCCGGTCGCCTGGTCGGAGATGGCCAGGCAGTGGCGGGCATTGGCTTGATCTCAACCCCTTTTACTCCCGCAAGCTCCACCGCTTTTTTCGCGAACTCATGCCAGCTGCAATGCCCGGCATTTGTAATGTGATAGGTTCCATAGAGAGGTGATTCCAACAGAGCAACCAGTGCGCGCGAGAGATCGGGCGCGTAAGTTGGGCTGCCTATTTGATCGCACACGACGCCTATCTCGCTCTGTGCCCCCGCCTTGCGCAGTATCGCGTCGGGAAAGTTCTTGCCGTGAGCGCCGAACATCCAGGAGGTGCGCACGATGAAGTGGCGCGAGCAGAGTGAGGCGACGTACCTCTCACCGGCAAGCTTCGATGCCCCATAGCTGCTGATAGGGTTGGGGACGTCGAACTCGGTGTAGGGCTCCTTTTTTGAGCCGTCAAAGACGAAGTCAGTGCTGATGTAGAATAGTGTGATGTGGTGCGTGCCGCACACGGCCGCGACGTTCCAGGTGCCAAGCGCGTTGACACGGTAGGCAAGATCGGGGTCCCGCTCGCAGCCGTCCACATCCGTGTAAGCGGCGGCATGTATGACCGCATCAGGCTGATGATACAGCACACACTCCGCGACCTCTTTTGTGCTTGTGACGTCTATGCGGACCCAGGCGGGGAGGGAGAGCCCGTCACGAATGCCCGAGTCGGCCCTGATGACCGTGTGCCCGGCTGAGGTCAACTCGGCGCAGAGATCGACGCCCAGCATTCCGTTCGCTCCAGTGACCAGTATCTTCATCGCGCCCCTCCCATATCCAGCATGGATTTCCCGACACCATCAAATTTGAAGAGTAGCAGTACGGCAATGAACCAGAGCAGAATAGCCATCTGCAACTCCCTGTCCTTGAGCAGAACCTCGTCCGGCGCACCACCCCAGCCTTTATGGTAGACAAGATAGAGATAGCGACAGACCCCATAAATGAGAAAAGGAACGGTTATCCATAGGCGCGGATGCGTCTGCGCGGTCGCCGACTCCACGCTGTACACTGAGTAACATACGATGGTCATCGAGGTGACGACCATAATCATCTGATCGAGAAAAGGCAGGCTGTACTCATTAAGAATTGCGCGCGTGTTTCCTGCATTCTCTCCCTGGTGAACAAGCTCCTGCCTTCTTTTCCCAAAACCGAGGAACAACGCTAGCTGAAATGAAAATAGCAGCAGCCAGTGTGAGATATGCACATGGATAGCGAACCCGCCGGAGGCAGTGCGAAGGACGAAGCCAGCGGCGACAGTGAACACATCCAGAAGCACGATATGCTTCAACCGGAAGCAGTAGGCGATTTGAAGAGCAAGGTAGGCGGCAAGCGTGAGGCCAAAAAGCGGGGAAAGCAGAATTCCGGCCGCGGTACCGCCGATGCCGAGCACAAAGAAGCAGATCCATGCCAGTGTGATAGGCAGCTCCCCAGCGGCAATGGGGCGCAGGCGCTTGGTGGGATGCTGCCTGTCCTGCTCGACATCCAGTATATCGTTGAGAAGGTAGACACTTCCGGCCACCGCAGTGAAAAGGAGAAATGCGGCCGTTGCTCTGGCGAACTGGTTGGGAGTAAAAAGCTGGCCCGCGAAGACGAGAGCGGTATAGACGAACAGGTTTTTCGGCGCTTGCTTGGGACGGATCGCACGAAATAAAGAGGACAACAGGTTGCCGCGTCTGCGCGCCACGGGAGCTGGGGAGGAGTCGAGGTCGCTATTTTGGGATGGAGGGTGGGGCGTGGACATATTCAGGCTTCGTTATGAGTAGCGGCGATTCGCTCTACAAGCCCGGTAGTGGAGTGGGCAGGCACGAATGCGACGGTCACGACCTCGCCGCCATGCCTTCGTACGACGGCGGACTCTGGCAATTGATCAACGGAGTAGTCGCCGCCTTTGACGTGCAGTTTTGGCCTCACAGTCTCCAGAAGGCGTTCAGGCGTGGCCTCGTCGAATACTGTCACGTAGTCCACACAGCAGAGACCTGCCAAGAGCTCTGCCCGCTCTAACTCCGGCACGAACGGCCGGGACGCGCCTTTCAGCCTTCGCGTGCAGGCATCGGAGTTGACGCCGACAACAAGGAGGTCTCCCAGCCGCCGCGCCGCCTCGAGATAGCGGAGGTGACCTACGTGAAGTATATCGAAAACGCCATTCGTCGAGACGATGCGCTCGCCATTCTGACGCCGAAGTTCAAGTTTTCCTGCAAGCGCTTCCCACGAAGCAACAAATTCACCCATTGCGCAACAGCTCTCGCTTCCTATAGCTCCGCACCGAGATAGGGGCCGTAAAATCTGCGGATGAATGCCTGGTAGTCAGGACGCGCAACGATGGCGCGCCACCACTCCTGATGCTCCAGGTACCACTCGACCGTCGTCTGGAGGGCGTCAACGAAATAGTGGGTGGGGCTCCAGCCTATGGAGCGAAGCTTAGAGGCATCGACGCTATAGCGCTGATCGTGCGCTCCGCCCCTCGGATCTCCGATATGCCTGATGAGCGACTCTGGCCTGTCGAGCAGCCGAAGCAGTCGATGCGTGATATCCAGATTGGTATGCTCGCTGTCGGAGCCGATGTTGTAGGTCTCTCCAAGTGTACCATAATGGAGCGCGAAGTCGATTCCGGAGCAGTGATCGAGGACGTAGATCCAGTCTCGCACCTGCTGCCCTGAACCGTACAGCGGCACCGGGCGACTATCGATGAGGCGTGAAAGGAAGAAGGGCAGCAGCTTTTCAGGATACTGGTATGGGCCGAAATTGTTCGAGCATCGCGTGACAATGACGGGGACGGAGAAGGCATGCCAGTGCGCCCTGCACTGAAGCTCGCCGCCTGCTTTGCTGGCCGAGTAGGGGGTGTTCGGCGCGATAGGGCTTAGCTCGGTGAACTGCCCCGTTTCGATCGTGCCGTACACTTCATCTGTTGATACATGAAGAATACGCTCGATCTTGAATTTGCGTGCAGCTTCAAGCAGAACGTACACGCCATAGACGTCGGTCTGAATGAAGCTTCCTGGATCCAGGATGCTGCGGTCGTTGTGCGACTCCGCGGCGAAATTAATGATGTGGGTGATCTGCTCCGCCTCTAGAATCCCGTTAACGACAGTCTCGTCCTGGATCTTGCCGGGATAGAAGCGAAAACGCGAGGCGAAGTCGGGAT
>JANXLO010000097.1 GCA_025355115.1 Chthonomonadaceae bacterium | reverse complement strand
TGACCATGCCGGTGCGCGTATTGATTGTGGAGGACAACGAAGACGACACCGCCCTCCTGGTTCGCCATCTGAAGAGAAGCGGCTATGATCCTATCTTTCAGCGCGTGGAGACTGCGGACGAGATGCGCCTTGCTATCGGCGAATCTGAGTGGGACTGCATCATCTGCGACTACTCGATGCCGCATTTCGACGCCCTCTCCGCACTAAACGTCCTCGAGCAGTCCAAGCACGACATTCCCTGTCTCATCGTGTCCGGAGCGATCACGGATGAAATGGCAGTAGCCACGATGCGGGCGGGCGCACATGACTATCTGATGAAGGACAACCTGTCTCGTCTGGCTCCCGCATTGGAGCGTGAGCTCGAGGAAGCTACTGTGCGCCGCGCACGGAGGCAGGCCGAGGCGGATCGACAGGACAGCGAACTGCGGTTCCGCTCCACATTCGATCAGGCAGCCGTAGGGCTGGCGCATGCCGATATGACGACTCGATGGCTGCTGGTGAACTCTAAACTCTGCGGGATTCTCGGCTACACGCAGGAGGAGATGCTGTCGAGCACATCGACAGCCATGGCCTGCCAGGACGACCTGGACACATACCGAGCTGCCCACCAACAGTTGCTCTCCGGCACCGCCGAGCATTTTGCTATCGAGAAACGATTTATGCGTCGCGACGGGAGCACCATCTGGACTCACTTGACTGTCTCGCTGGTACGGGATGACCGGCAGAGGCCGCACTACTATATATATGCCATCGAGGACATCAGCACTCGAAAGAAGACGGAAGAGCTGCTTCAACAGAGACAGCGCGAAGTGGAGACGCTGAACGAGCGGCTGAGGCGTGCAATGCGGGAGACGCATCACAGAGTCAAGAACAATCTTCAGGTCATCGCCGCTCTGGTGGATATGCAGGTGATGGGAGCGGAGAGTGGAATCCCCGTGCATGAGGTCGTTCGTCTGGGCAGCCAGATCCGAACGCTCGCGATGGTGCATGACATTCTGACGGAGGAGGCCAAAACTGCGGGGGAAGCCGAGTGCGTCTCTGTGCTCTCCATCCTGGAAAAATTGATTCCTATGCTCGGCTCGTCGGCGGGCAATCTGCACATTCCCTTCGAAGTGGAGAATGTTCGATTGAATACCAGGCGAGGCACCTCGCTCGCCCTGCTCGTCAACGAGCTTGTGGCCAATGCGATCAAGCATGGCCGGGGCGAAGTCAAGGTGCTTTTCTCTGCGCGGGATGGTGAGGCGTTCCTGGAAGTCATCGATAACGGCGATGGCTTTCCGCCTAATTTCGACCCGACCTCCGCCGCGCACACAGGGCTCGAACTTGTCGAGAGCACTGCCAGATGGGATCTGAGAGGCGAAACGGCCTACGAAACTCTGCCCGGAACAGGGGCCAGGGTGGTCGTGCGCTTCCCCATTCTCGATGATGACGACTGCGCTTAGCCAGTGACTTCAAACTGTGCGACGCGCCCCGCAAGGTCGTGCGTGATTTTGGCCTCGACGAATATCCCCGCTTCCCGGTAGTCTGCTTTGCTGACCCGCCCGTATTCGTAGCACTGCGCGACGAGCTCGCTTCTGTCGTAGGGAATGTTCAGGCTTACGTTGACCAGAAGCCCCTCCATCGTATGCACCACTCGGTCGATCAGCTGCGGAATCCCCTCCGCCGTCTTCGCCGAAAGATAGACCGAGTTTTCCGTATCCGCCGCCAGTTGCCGCATCTCGTACTGATCTGTCACCAGATCGGACTTGTTAAAGACGGTGATTGTCGGCTTCTTGGCCGCGCCCAGATCATACAGAACCTCCATGACCGCTTCACGCTGCGCCTCGCGGTAGGGATGGCTGGCGTCGACGACATGGATGAGAAAGTCGGCTTCGATAGTCTCCTCGAGCGTAGCGCGAAAGGCGGCGACCAGCTCCGTAGGCAGATTACGAATGAACCCTACCGTGTCGGTCAGCAGGATCGCCCAGCCGTCCGGCAGCACGACGCGGCGGGTCGTTGGATCGAGCGTAGCGAAGAGCTTGGGGTCGGCATAGACATCGCTGCCAGCCAGAGTATTCAGCAGTGTGGACTTGCCCGCGCTGGTGTAGCCGACCAGCGCTGCGATGGGGAACGGCAGACGGCGACGCTGTGCTCGCTGCTGCTGCCGCACGCTGCGAACCTCCGCAAGCTGTCCCTCCAGGTCGCGGATGGTGTCGCGCACCTTGCGGCGGTCAGTCTCAAGCTTGGTCTCTCCGGCGCCGCCACGGACACCGATTCCGCCCTGCTGACGCTCGAACTTGGTATAGAGGTTGCCGAGGCGCGGAAGCAGGTAGGTGAGCTGGGCCAGGGAGACTTGAAGCTTGCCCTCTCGGGTCTGCGCTCGTTGACCAAATATGTCCAGAATCAGCTGCGTCCGATCTATGACGCGGCACTTGACAGCTTCCTCCAGGTTGCGCGCCTGCGCGGGCGAAAGCTCGCTGTCTACGACGACGAGATCGGCCCTGGCGTCCTGAACCCCGGCATAGAGCTCCTCCGTCTTGCCCGGGCCGATAAAGAAAGCAGCATGGGGCCTGTCTCGCCGCTGATGGAACTCACCGACGACGACCGCCCCGGCCGTCTCGGTCAAAGCGACCAGCTCTTCCCTGGCATAGGGCTGCATCCCCAATTCCTCTTCGACAAAGACGAGAATTGCGCGCTCCTGGCTCTCTATTTCGTGCATCGCTGGTAATTTAGTCATGATATTCGTAGTATCGCACACTCCCCGGCCCGCGTCAAGAATTGAAAACGCGGTGCCTGACACCTCTATGCCGAATTACGCAGGCCTTCTGATAAAGTGCCGGGGAAATCAGTCCGGGAACAGGGAGCCAAGCCGCTGCCTGCCCCGATTCTTTAACGTAAAGGAAGAGGCATTGTCTGAACGTGGATTTAGCGGGCTTAGACTGATTTTTTGGATTTTCCAGAGTGCGAGCGCAACGTTTCTTTTCTCCATGCAGTCTGCCTGTCGCGACAGAGGGGCGGAATCACGCAGAGAGGCGGAGAGATGCAGGGCAGGAGTGCTTTTTAGCATTGTTGTGGGCTTGTGCAGGGATGTCGCAAGTTGCCGGTGGAGGACATTTTGGGCGCGGGAGGGTAAGGGTTGAGGAGAGGGAAGGCTTTTTGAGGGGTTGTGTCGCAACGGAATTTATCTCTGGCTGCCCGCTTATGTGAACTTATTCTCATGCCCGTTATTTACGACACAGTTGAGAGGATTGTTTCGATGAGTTGCGGCCCCCTATTTCGCTATCATGAGGGGGCGTTTTGCATATTTGTGGTCTGCGGTGTGACTACAAGGGACAGCTCGCTTCGCTCGCGGTGTGGAGCGAACCCCTTTTACCGGACAGGTAAGTCAAACTAAGTCCCTGTTGGCTGTCTGGTTGTCTTGAGCGCCTCGGTCGCTTCGAACTCCACCGGAGGCAGGTAGTCGAGTCTGGAGATCAGCCTTTTTACATTGTAGACGTCGTCGATGAATGATCCGAGGCTGGCCTTGGCTTCCGGATGGGTCGTGTATCCCTGTGATGGGCATCCTCGCGTTTGAGCGTCTTGAAGAAGCTCTCCGGCCCTTAGACGCAGAGTGTCGGCTATGTCAAGTCTCTTCTGTAAATTCCCTTGGTTTCTTTCGGTTTGCTGTTTTTGTCGCACTTCCGCACACTTCGCCCGGTCGGTGTGAAAGAGCTTCACTCCCTGCTTCCAGGCAGACAACTATTTAGTCGCTATCCTCGCACGCTATTGGGGCGTAGGAAGAAAAGGGCTTTGGAGCGATGTCCTCCGGCATGTTGGCCCTCGGCGGCCCGCTCATTCTCTGTCCCCTTCAGCAACCGAGGCCGCGACGGTCAGGATCGAACGGATGTCCTGGACCACGACC
>JANXLO010000081.1 GCA_025355115.1 Chthonomonadaceae bacterium | reverse complement strand
CTTTCGCAACGTTCTGTTGCGAGCGACTCGTCTTGGGTTCATTTGAGCTTCCTTCTCCAGAACAATCGGGCCACTCAGTAAAAAAAGTGCATGGTGGCGTCTGGGTGAACTTCTAGTGAAACGGATAATTAGCGTCCGAACACATTTGTATTATATCACAAAATCTATGAATATAGAGAATTAATGTAGGTTTTTTCAGTTATCTTTTGGTGTCCAGTCCGCGATATGCCTGAAAACGAACCGACAATAGAGCGTCTATGCGGAAAAGCCACCCGCTCACCACTTCAACGGGTGAGCGGTCGAGCACGTGTAAAGCGGTCAGGGAGAGCAGTGGAAATCGGGTACAATGAGGTCTGTCGAAGGAGGGCTTGATGCATGGTGGAAGTGGTGGGCAACGGAGAAAATGAGGAGTTTGCAAAGCTGAGAGAATTGGTTGAGGCAGGGGAATCGGGCTATCCCTCAGTGCTCTCCACGCCGAGGGCTACGGCACTTGGGACGCCCTATCTTCAGTCGCCGGGGGTTGCGCTGATCGCGAAGCCGCAGGTGAATGTCGGTAATATCGCGGGGTTTCTAGGCGGGTTTGCGCCTGAGCTTCAGTTCATGCAGTACCTCGACGACCCGACCGAGCTCCCACCGGGAGCCGATCTATGCAAGGCCGCCGGGCAGCTCTGCTACGCCTCCTTCGCCCCGAAGCGCACTCTCAATGCAGATGCCGAACGGTACTTTGCCAACATTCGCGAGCACGGGCACGGCAGTGTCCTCGAGCACGCCAACTTCACCTTCGTCTTTTATGGCGTCAGCCGCAGCGTCACGCACGAGCTAGTGCGCCACCGAGCCGGAGTCGGAGTCTCGCAGATATCGCAACGGTATGTCTCCGGGCGCGTCCTGCGCTTCGTAGAGCGGCCCGAGTATCAGGACGACAAGGAGCTTCACGCCGCCTTCGAGCGCCGCATCGATGCTGCTGCCGCGGAGTACAGCCGGATCGCCGAGCGCCTGCTGGAGCTGCAGAAATCCGGCTCTGAAATACTCTCCGCAGACGCCCGCACTGACCTCCGCAAGAAGGTGCAGCAGGCCGCCCGCAGCGTTCTGCCCAACGAGACTGAGGCCCCGCTCGTCGTCACCGCCAACGCCCGAGCGTGGCGGCACATCCTCGAAATGCGGGCCAATCCCCACGCCGAGACCGAGATACGCGCCCTTGCCTTCCGCGCCTACCTCTGCCTACGCGTCGTCGATCCCATCCTGTTCGGCGACTATCGCATCACAGCCCTTCCCGACGGCACGCACGGAGTTGAGACCGACACCCCCAAGGTCTAGGCGGTGATCAGCACACGGTTGTGCATATAGGGGCGCAGAACGGGCGGGATAGTCACGCTGCCGTCGGAGTTCTGGTAGTTCTCCAGAATGGCGATCATGACTCGGGGCAGCGCGAGGCCGGAGCCGTTCAGAGTATGCACGAACTCAGGCTTGGCGCCCGGCTCCGGGCGATAGCGCAGATTGGCCCGCCGAGCCTGGAAGTCCCGGAAATTCGAGCATGAGGAAACTTCCAGCCACTCCGCGCCCTCCTCGCCTTTACTTGCCGGGGCGTAAAGCTCCAGGTCGTAGGTGATCGCCGAGCTGAACGTTTTGTCCCCTGTGCAGACCAGAACCACGCGGTAGGGTATCTCCAGAGCGCGGCAGACATCCTCCGCATTGTCGAGCAGCAGTTCGAGCTCAGCGTCGGAGCTCTCCGGAGCGCAGAGCTTCACCATCTCCACTTTGTCGAACTGATGGCCGCGCTTGATGCCGCGCACGTCCCGGCCCGCCGACATCTTCTCGCGCCGAAAGCAGGGCGTGTAGGCGACATAGTGCAACGGGAGCGCGGAGGCTTCGAGCAACTCGTCGCGGTGCAGGTTCGTCACTGGCACCTCGGCGGTGGGCACCAGCCAGAAATCCTCTTCGACATCGTGGTAGAGATTGTCGGCGAACTTCGGCAGATTGCCTGTCCCGTAGAGACACTCCTCCTTCACCACAAAAGGCGTGTAGACTTCGGTGTAGCCGTGCTTCTCGATGTGAATGTCGAGCATCCAGGTAATGAGCGCGCGCTGTAGGGCCGCTCCCGCGCCGCGCAGAACGTAGAACCGCGAGCCGCTTATCTTCACCCCGCGCTCGAGGTCGAGAATGCCCAGCTTCTCCCCGATCTCCCAATGCGGCCTCGGCGTGAAGTCGAACGATCTTGGCGTTCCAACCGTTCGGACGACCGAATTGTCGTGCTCGTCTTTCCCGACGGGCACCTTCTCGTGCGGCAGGTTGGGGATATCCAGCAATCGCTTTTGAAGCTCGCGCTCGATCTCCGCTCGCTGAGCATCGAGCGAGTTGATCGCGTCGCCCTCCGCGCGCAGCTCGGCGCGCTTGGTTTCACGCTCCTCCGGAGAGGCTTTCCCCATCGCTTTATTCGCAGAGTTCAGTTGAGCCTTCTTCGCCTCCGCGTCCGTCTTCAGAGCGCGGACGCGCTCGTCCAGCCCGCGAACTTCGTCGACGGTCGCAGGCGCGACTCCGATCTTCAGCAGTCCCTCTTTTACAAAATCGGGCTGCTCTCGAAACAGACGTATATCCAGCATCGCGTGTCCTCCGGCTCACATTGTCGCACGTACCCCGAAACCGTGTCAAGCGCACCAAGTCGTGCTATGCCTCACTGACACCGTTACCCGCAAGAATGTTTGCGTCCCTACTCCGCTTTGCGCTAATTGACTGGCCTCCCAATGTAACTGAAGCGGGGAAGCGGCGTCTACCAATTAAGGGTTGACTGCACACTTTCTCCGCGTTCTAAACTGTCGCGACGGGCAAGTCCTGCACTGCCCACCCTTCGGGAGCGGGAAACTCTGTGCGGAGAGGACTGCCCGCGCATCCGACGCATCGTGGCTGAAGGTCACATCGCACGAAGTGCGCCCCAGCGAAGCAATTTTCCATCGCGACAGACTTGAGACTGCGATGGAAAATTGCCTCCACCGAGCATGACTGCTTACAACTTCGGACGCACCGCTTATCGCGGTGCGTCCGGATCTGGTTGGATTTTCCTGCTTGACTTGTGCCTAGAGGGAGGCTAGGAACGCCATCAGAGCGTCCTGGTCGGGCTGACGAAGGCGGAGGAACCTCTCTCTTGCAGCGCTCGCTTCGCCGCCGTGAGCGCGGACGGCGTCCTGAATAGTCAGGGCGCGACCGTCGTGCATCAGGAAATTGCGCCGTGAAAGCCCCCATAGGGGAGCGGTGCGAAATTGATCGCCTTTTGCCTGACCTTGCTGGATGCCGTCGGCAAGCTCGCGGCCCATTTTGTGCAGCAGCAGATCCGAGAAGAGATCGACGGGCTGCCCAGATAGAGCCGCTACATCGTTAGGGCCGGTCTGCATCCTCGGCGTGTGACAAGCGCTGCACCGAATCGCAGCGAAGAGCCTTTCACCGGTGAGCACCAGTGGAACCAGCGGCAGACGACGGTTCGGAGGAGCCAGCAGACGCATATAGGAGGCAAATGCATCAACATCGCCATCGGCGTCCTCCGGAAAGGCACTTGGCCCCCAGCCGATGGGGATAGGACGGCCTTGCGGCAGGTTGTCGTTGGGGAAGCTCTTGCTCGTCACTCCCATCTCATTCAGATAGGCGTCTCCCGCAAACAGGTGAAGGCTGGAGTGCTGCGCCTTCCAGCCGAATCGTCCGACCTCGCTCAGTCCTGTCTCCGGATTAAAGACGACGTTGGCGGTGCCATTGACTCCGTCCGGGTCGGGCCGACCGATCCGCGCCAGGATATCAGCCGCCGGAATCGCCTCGATGAGACCGGCTCCAAACAGTGGCGTTGTGATGCGGTGGGAGACGTAGTCGGCCTCGCGCGGCGCCGTTTCACCGGACACCGGACAGAAGGTGTCAAACTCGCGCAGGGACCGGGCTTGCATGACCGGCCCGCCGAGCTCCGGCAGATCGGTGTACCTGCCGCTCCGAACTCCCCCAATGCGGGTGACACGGGCGATAGTCACGTCGATCCCAGCGCCGCCAATGGCACCCGCCTTGTGGCACTCCGCGCAGGAGGTTCCGTTGAATATGGGACCGAGGCCCTCGTCGCGGGTTTCGGTGGTGCTGAAGGAACGCAGCCCTGCCCTGAAGGACAGCACCTGCGCGTCTGTCAGGCCGGGAAGCGCTTGCCCGAGGACAGTGGTGATCTGTCGCGGGGGGCCGTTCCCCACGATCTGTGCGCGGCTGAAAAGCACGGTAAGCGGGAGCAGAAGGCCTGTTCCGGCCATTGCGGCGATACGTAAAGATACTATGCGCATCTCATTTTCCTTCCAAGAAGAACGGGAGACCGCGCCGTTCAAGACGGCTGTCGAGGCTCCACAGAAATATGATCCTCTCGCGGGAACACCCTCGCTTCCCGAGCGCACAGCCTATTTTCTGCGGCAGACAGGCGGAACACAGCGCTCTCTCTGCTCATTTGCCGCTTCGCAATCGAACAGAGTGAGGACATAATAGAGCCCAAAGATGAAATTGAGATGAAATGTTTCTTCCCTACGGAATAATGGTCCCGATGCCCGCATCTCCTCATTTTTCATCCTATTTTCATCTGTGCTGGATACACTTACCCTGTCCTGCTACGCCTGGGATTCAGAGGACATTGGAGATCGCTCATGAAAGTTCTGCTCGTGGAAGATGAACCGGGGATCGCCAGCATGATCAAGCGCGGCCTCGAGGAGGCGCGCTACTCTGTTGATGTGGCGACGGACGGACAGACAGGGTTGGATATGGCCTCGCTCAATCTGTATGGGCTGGTTATTCTGGATCTGATGCTCCCGAAAATCGACGGACTGCGCGTCTGTTCGGAGCTGCGGGCGCAACGTATCCGAACGCCCATCCTTATGCTGACGGCGCGGGATACAGTTGACGACCGGGTGCGGGGACTGGATGGCGGAGCGGACGACTATCTTCCCAAGCCGTTCGACTTTAAGGAGTTGCTGGCGCGGATTCGAGCGTTGCTTCGCCGCGATAAGGTGCACCACACGCGAACTATTCGGATCGGAGATCTCGAGATAGACACCGCGCAGAGACGCGTGACGCGGGCGGGCGTCGAGATAGGGCTGAGCCATCGGGAGTACGAACTGCTGGAGGCTCTGGCCGCGCATGAGAGTCAGGTGCTGACCCGTGAAGCCATCCAGGAGCGCATCTGGATGGACGAGGAGTCGTACTCAAACACGGTGGATGTCTATATTGGGATGCTGCGCAAGAAGATCGACGCGGTGCATCCCGTCAAGCTTATTCAGACGGTGCGGGGGAGCGGCTATACGCTGCGCCTCCCCGAGGGCGAGGAGCGACTGTGAGAGGAATTTTGTCGGCGGAACGTGGCGGCTGGCTTAGAAGTATCCGCTGGGAGTCGCTGCGAACGCGGCTCATCTTCTGGAACGTCGTCACCCTCTCTCTGCTGCTGGCCGTTCTGGGCATCACGGCCCGTGCGATCGTCGTGTCGAGCATGATGGCGGCGGTTGACCGGGAGCTTGATGTGCGCACCAGCCTGCGGGGACATGGCCCGCCGCGCGATGGGCGTGGCCCCGGAGGCCCCCCTCAAGAGCAGCAGTCGCCTTTCGACGACGGCCAGCGGCCCGCCTACCTATCCGGCGGGCAGAGATCAGGCCGACCTCCAAGCGACTCCGGCGGGGAGCGACAGAGTGGGCCGCCTGCTTCCCGTGACAGGGGACAGAGACCAAACGATGGTCGACAGAGTGATCCCGGAGGCCCCCCGCCTCCTCATGATGAGCCTAAGAACCCTTTCCGGCCCGTCCATTTCGATCTTAAGGGAAGCGCCCTCGACTCCTCCAACTATACCCGCCCGATCGACCCGCAAGGCTTCAACGAGGCGCTGCAGGGCAGCATCCACCGCGGAACGGTGGAAGTGGATGGCGAGCAGTTGCGCGTTCTCTCAAGGCCGTTTCCAGAAGAGGGGCCAGTTGAGGGAGTCGTGCAGGCCCCCTACCCGCTCACGGAGCTTTACATCGCGGTGGACGGCCTGAATCGCGCGTTGCTGCTTCTCGTGCCTATCGGTCTGTTTGGGGCGGGGATGGCAGGCGCCTTTCTCACGAATCAAGTGCTGCGTCGCGTCAGGCACCTGTCGCAGGCGGCGGGACGCATAGGCGTCCAAGCCCTCTCGGAGCGTCTGCCCGCCGCGGGCAACGACGAATTCTCCGAGCTTGCGCAGACGTTCAATAGCCTGCTTGGACGCCTTCAGACCGCGTTCCAGAGGCAGGAGCGACTGATCGAGCAGCAGCGCCGTTTCACCGCCGACGCCTCCCACGAGCTCAAGACACCTCTTACAATCGTCAAGGGCAACGCGGGATTGCTCATCGGCAATGCGGCCTCCGATTCGTCTTCACTGCCTGTCCTGAAGGAGATCGATCATGCAGCGGACACCATGTCGCGGCTCGTTCAGGATCTTCTGCTTCTCGCCCGCTCGGACGACGGACAGCTTGGCAGAAACCCGATAGAGTTTCTCGCAAGCGAGGTGCTGCAGCGAGCCGCTGCTCGCATCGGCTCCCGCCCAGGCCCTGCGATCAAGTTCGATATCGCCGATCCCACGCTGACGA
>JANXLO010000613.1 GCA_025355115.1 Chthonomonadaceae bacterium | reverse complement strand
TCAGCAAAAATCCGATCTCGAACCGGGAGGTCGAAACGTCCGCTCAATCAGCGTCTCTACATCGCGTACATTCGCAATGTTTTCAAACCCCACGGTTCGAGTCAGCCGACGCCCGTCGGAATCCACTGTGCTTGTCGAAGTGAGACGGGTGAAGATAAGCGTGCCCGAGCCGTCAGACCGATGTGTCCGCGACAGTGCGCTCAAATCTTCCGGCGGAATGCTCCGCACGGTGAACCCGTTTCGCCAGGCTGGAGTGAGAATAAGCGCATGTTGATTGGTGAGTGCATATATGGTCTTCTGCGCAGCGCGACGCATCCAGTAGGGCGTAGAGAGCATGGCCAATCCGACGAGAATGAACGGGAACCCGAACAGTGGAAATGCCACCGATGCCATGCTTGAAGGAATAACTGACGAACTGGCATGCCGGGTCATACCGATTGCTGTAATCTTCCAGAAGACGCTGAACGCTATCCAGGGAGTGGCAAACAACACAATTGGTATGCTGCCGTACCATAAGCGATTGCAAAGGGGCTGTCCCGCCCAGACTAGTGTTTCGCTGGGGTTCAATTCTGTGCTCAGCGTCTGATTAGTATCCCACGAGAGAGGAGAGGATATCATTTTCTCGGCTCCTTCCGGAAGTATTTTTGTGCCTGTTGCTTCGCACTTTCCTTCGCACTTTCCTTCGCTTTTTCCTGCTGCAATCGCGCTGAGGAGGGAGTTGTATAGTCGAGGGACGGTTGAGAGCCGTCTGTGCCAGGCTGCTTATATGCTATGATAGTAGCGATCAAACAGACTGCGATCCGAACCTAAAACTGCTCCGTTAACAAGTGCTTCAATTTCATTTTCAGGCGCTTCACTCTGCTCAGTGGTCCCATATTGTCCGGAGGAACTGGTCTTTTGGCTGAACGCTATACCGTCACCATTCATGAGATGCCCGTTGAAGAGCGGCCGCGCGAGCGCCTGGTCAAGCACGGTGCTCAGGCATGCTCCGCTGCTGAACTGCTCGCCATTCTGCTCCGAACGGGCACGACTGAGCGCTCTGCTCTAGGCCTTGCCGAGCTTCTGCTGAGTGAGTTTCAAGGACTGAGGGGCGTCGCAAATGCGAGCCTCGAGCAGTTGAGCGGAGTGAAGGGAATCGGTGAGGTGAAGGCGATCCAGATCGCAGCGATTATCGCCTTGAGAA
>JANXLO010000610.1 GCA_025355115.1 Chthonomonadaceae bacterium | reverse complement strand
GGGTCGGGGGCGGTGAGGCTGTCGCCGCGCTCTATCTTGAACTCCAGGTTGGGCAGGGGCGGCAGGGCATCCCGGTCGCTCTCGCGATAGTCGACGATCAGCGAGAGCCAGAGCCGCAGCATCGCCACATTGATCGCGAATTCGTCGAGATCGACCCCGTAGAGATTGTTCTGGATGATGGTGAGCTTGCGGTCGTAGTCGTCCCGCGCCTGATCGTTCTTCGAGCGCGTGTCGAGCAGGCGGGTGAGCAGGAACAGCTCCTGCATCATGCCGAGCAGGTAGGCGCCCGATCCGCAGGCAGGATCGACGACCTTCAGCTTCACCAAAGTTGCCAGCAGGCGCTTGGCCTCCGCGAGTGACACGGCGGTGTCATCCCCAAAGTCGATTAGCCTCGCCAGCCGCTCCTCCGGGATCGTCTCATGCTTCGTGTCGCTCGGTGTCCGCGCGAGGAAGCCCTTGAGCGACTCGCGGCACATGAACGTGACGATGGAGCGCGGCGTATAGTAGGCGCCCATCCTCTTGCGCCCGGTCATCAGCTTCTCGAAGACTTTGCCGAGCATTTCGGGGTCGACGGCCACCTCGACGTCGAGCGGCGTGGACTCATGCACCGTAAAGTTGTAGTGAGAGAAAAGCCCCAATATTTTGGCGAAGACTTCGTCTGCGACCGTCTCGCCCTGCTCATCTGTCTCCGCCTTCTCGAAAAGCCCCCCGTTGAGGTAGGGCACCTCCCCGATCCGGGCGGCCAACGATGGATTGCTGCGGCTCAGGTCCCGCGACTGCGGATTGTTCAGCCCCGCGAAGAAGAGCGGAATTAGATGCGCCGAGTAGAAATTCGAGTTCGGATCGCGACCCTGCCAGAGCGCCTGCAGGTAGTCCGTCCGCCCGCCGAAGCGAAGCCACCGCTTCTTGGAGAGAAACTGCAAGAACATGAGGCGGTTGAAGAGCCGCTGCACGAAGAGCGACTTGTCGCCTGAGATTCCGCCGATCAGCGGCTCGACCTGATCGAAGATCGCCTTGTACTCCCGGTAGAAGTTGTCGCCGACCTTCTCAACGTCGAACGCGCTTGCCCACTGCTTCAGCCAGGCCGATGCGTCCGCCGGGTTCGCGGGGTATTTGAGCGCCTCCAGGTTGAACTCGCAGAGCGTCCGCAGCCCCTCTCCCTGCTGCTCCCAGCCGAAGACGCTGAGCACCGCATGGCTGTGGGTCTCCCCGGTGAATCGGGCGACCGTGAAGTCCCGGTAGTTCGCCGTGCAGAGAAAGATCAGATTCGGGGCGCTCCACGCGGGCAGGCTGGCATCGCGGTCGCGGCGGCTTTCGGAAAGGCCGCGCAGAACGCTTCGCAGGGCTGTGCGGTTGACCTGATCGTTGAACTTGACGAGGAATATCCCGAACGGTTGGCCCAGCTCGAAGTTGGCGATCTGCGCCACGCGCCCGATCTGCCCCGCCGCCGTGCTGGAGAGGCCAAGCTCGTCCGCGTAGAAGTCGTAGGTGGCGGGCGGATTCTCCAGCGGCCATCCCAGCTCCTCGCTCAGGAACTCAAAGAGCGACTCCTCGCTCTCGATGCGTCTGACTCTCTCCGGGGTGACTGGCATGTTTCGGGCTTCCATTCTTCCAGCAGCGCAAGGGTCGGCCCTCGCGCAGGCAACTTTCAGCAGACTTCCATCCAGCAGACCAGCGTGGCTTTTGCGCCCGCCGTCGCCTGCATATCCCGCAGGTGACGGCGAACCTTCTGGTCGATGATAGCGGCCTGAGCCGAGCGCAGCGTCTCCGCGTCGGCGCTCGTTCGGCGCGGCTCGGCGACGGCGCAGCGTATCCAGGCGTTCACGCTCTCCGGCCCCTCTTTGATTTCCCCGGTCGCCGTATCGCGGAAGAGCCAGTGCAGTTCGCCGGGCCGCGTCGTCTCGTCGAGCGAGCCAAGTATCGCCTTCGCGGGGTAGCGGAACGCGCAGAACAGCCCCTTCGGCATGCTGGGCTCGGCCCCCTTGCCGGAGAAGAGTCGGAGCGGCAGATCGGGCAGAGACTCATAGATCTCCGGATGCTCCTTCTCGATGCGCTGGAGCTCGAGTTCCAGCGACTCCACGATCGACTCCTTCTGCTCGTACTGCGCATTGAAGAGCTTCATGGCCGCGTTCGGATCATCCGGTCGAAGAATGGGCGCCTCGATGCCGAGCGTCGCATTGATGCGGAGCAGCTTTCCCGACACGCGCTTCAGCAGATTCAGGAGCGACTCGAGCTCGTCCGGCGGCAGGAAATTGTAGACGAAAACCTTGTCGTGATGAACTGGCTTGGAGAGATCGAGCCGCCTGTCCACGCGCCCAACGCGCTGCATCAGCCTGACGGGGTTCCAGTGTACGTCGTAGTTCAGCAGGATATTCGCGTCCTGCAGGTTCAGGCCCTCGGAAAGGATGTCGGTGCTGATGAGAATGTCGATCGGATTGACGAGATAGGCCGGAAGCTCCGCTGGGCTGCAGTTATAGTGCGGCGCGAACCGCTTGATGACCTTCTCGCGGTCGATCTTGCGCCCGCTGTCCAACTCCTCGACATTGCGGCCGGGAAGAGCCTGCTTCAACTCGCGGTAGAGATACCGGGCGGTGTCGCGGAACTCCGTGAACAGAATCAGTTTTTTCCCCGCTAGCTCGGGCGAGTTCAGTCGCGCCTTCAGCTGAGACAGCTTGTCGTCCGTCGCGGGGGTCAGCCGGTCATGCACTTTCGTCAGGATGCCTACGAGCTGCGTCATGTCCTCGAGCGTGTAGGTGAGGATCACTGTCAGATCGTACTCGCCCGCGGCGAGAGCGGCGGGCAGGTCGTCGGGCGCGTCGTTCTCCTCCTCGTCGTCACTCTCGTCCATGTCCGAGCGGCGCTCCAGCCGATGCAGCAGCGTCTGGTTCCACAGATTGAAGTGCTTCCTCTGCCAGGCCGCCCACATCTCGGGGCTGTTGACCTGCACGAAGAGCGCCATTTTCGCGAGCAGATCCTCCATGCTCGCCTCGAACGCCTTGAAGCTGGACTCCAGCCTCTTGAGCATCAAGGTGCGAATTAGCCCCAGCACGTTCGCCTGCGCATTGAGGACCGTCTCATCCCTCTCGGTTCTCTTGAAGGCCTCCGTGTTGTAGATCGCCAGCGAAAGCATCGGCCTCTCCTTCTGAAAGGCCAATTTGATGTCCTCGTAGAGGCCGGCATAGACCTTGTTCAGGGAGTAGGAGACGACGATGGGAAGCTGGCGCTCCGGAAAGCAGGGCCGGCTCTCCTCGAGGGCCTCCGACTCCATCACGAACTTGCGGCTCCGCTGGATCAGCACCTCCTTCAGAAGCGCGTCCGTGCGGAGAAAATCTGCGGACTGCGCCGCGATCTCGCCCGAAGCCGCCGCCGTCTCCGCCTCCTCCTTCATCCGTTTCTCTGCCTTCGTGAAGTGAAGCCGCAAGCTCTGTATCCCGATCTCCGAGAAGTGCCGCAGATCGTTCTGCGCGAAGAAGTTGATCAGATTGTAGAGGTCGACGAGCGAATTGTTGATCGGCGTCGCGGTAAGCAGATGCACCTGCTTCCGCCTGCCATCCGTCTGCGGTCTGCACAGCTCCATAAGCTTGCGCGAACGGCCCCGATAGGGATGCCGGAAGTGGTGGGCCTCGTCGACTATGATGACATCGTAGTAGTCACGATAGTACTCGAGCATCTCCTCGGGCACGGTGCCGTCTCGCCCGAAGTCGGTATGGTCGTGGATGCGGACGTTGTCCTCATAGGCGACCCGGTAGCGCTTCTCCTTCTTTATGAAAAGCTCTATGTTCCGCTCCCAAACGCTCTTGCGGGCGGATTTCGGCACGATGAGCAGCACCTTCTTCTTCGTGCAGAGCGCCTGCTCCAGGAGCATCAGACCGATGAACGTCTTGCCTAGTCCGACTCCGTCGCAGACAAGCGACCCGCCCCACCGCTCCGCGATCTGCAGAGCGCGGTGGTAGCCATCCCGTTGGTACTTCGAGAGCATTTTGTAAATGACCGAGTCGTTCTTCTCCCAGTCCGTCTGGCTCTTCTCGCGGCCCGCGAAGTATTCAAAAAGCGCCTTCGCGTAGATTTCGAAGGGCGAGTACTCCTTCAGGTGCTTCTCGATAACCTTCAGCACCTCCTCGGAGACGTCATCGCCTTCCTTCCACACCTGCTCGAACCAGCCCCGCAGAGCCTCGATCTGGTGCTGCTCGGTCGTGAGAATGTTCAGTTCGATGTTCTGCGTCAGTCCCGCGTGGGTGAAGTTAGAGGAGCCAACGATTGCGTAGTCGGTGAGGCTATTGGCTCCGCCCTCCATGATATAGCCTTTTGCATGGAACTTGGCCTTCGTGTAGACGCGCGCCTGCAGCTGCCCGCCGCACAGCGCCTGCCGGATGGCCGCCAGACCGACAAGCGAGTCGTCCTGCTCCTTCGCCGCCTCCAGGCTCGCCTCCGACTGCACACGCAGCGCGGCCACTAGCTCGGCGCGCGTTCGCTTCGTCACCTCATCGCCCAGCAGGACGCGCATTCCGTCCAAAGTCTGCCAGAGGCCATCCATGTCGAGAAGAGAGCCGATCTCGAAATAGCCGGTCGCGACGTCCCATCTGTGAGTGAATGGCAGCAGCCGTAGGAATGCGGCCAGCACCGTATTGCCGGCTCTATTGTCCAGCAGAGTCGGCAGTTTATGTTCAGGCACGTAATTTCCCTTCGATGTCTCGAGGCGACTTCTGATTGAGCTTACGTTCAGATAGGAGGCTTATTCGGAGCTGTCCAGGCCGGTTCTGGCGGCGGAGAGCAAGTCCTTCAGGGTGTGGGGGGCGGGGACGTCCTCGGGATAGGCTTTCTGGAGGTAGGGCCAGAGGTTCTGGTCGTCCATGAACGACAGGTCGAAGATCATCCAGCCCTGGCTGCGCCGTGTGCAGGCCTCCAGCGCGCGCAGAAACGCCTCCGGCCGGCGCGGATAGTCCTGGAGATAGATGCCCGCGTAGACGAAC
>JANXLO010000765.1 GCA_025355115.1 Chthonomonadaceae bacterium | reverse complement strand
CAACAAGCCTGCGTAATCAGAATAAAGAGGCACGACATGAGCGAGGAACTGAATGAGATCGAGAAGGAGATTTTCAGTCTGAAGGCAAAGCGGGCGGAGATCCGGAAGCGGGAATCGCGAGAGGCAGTGCAGGACTACGCCCTGGAAGGCCCGGATGGACAGACAGTCACGCTCGCCGAGCTGTTCGGGGATAGAAGCGACCTGATGGTAATCCACAACATGGGCAGAGGCTGTCCCTACTGCACGCTGTGGGCGGACGGGCTAAACGGGCTGCTGCCGCATATGGAGAACCGCGCTGCTGTGGTTCTGGTATCGAAGAACGATCCGCAGACGCAGAGGCAATTCGCGGAGAGTCGCGGCTGGAAATTCCGTATGATCTCTGCACAGGACAGCACCTTTACCCAAGATATGGGGTTTGCCGACGAGGAAGGAAATCAGTTTCCCGGCTGCTCCGCCTTTCACAAGGATGCGGAAGGCAGGACCGAGCGAACGGGGAGCACATGGTTCGGCCCCGGAGACGACTACTGTTCCATATGGCCTCTGTTCGAGCTATTCGCTGACGGCATAAACGACTGGGAGCCAAAGTTTACTTATAGGCCAGAGCCTGCACCGGCAGCTTGAGCGCTGTCCTTTTCGAGGCTGCGCTCTCTATCGGGCAGCCTCGATCGTCTTTCATCCGCTGTTATTTGACCAGTGTGGCTGATTTTATCCCATCCAGCTTTGGCCAGTTCTTCTCCAGGTAGGTGTTGCCTTCCTCAGCTATCTGTCCCTGAAGCTGCGTAAGCTGCTCTCCGTAACCACCGTACAATTTGTCCACGACCTCCATGCCCTTCGTCACTTTCCCAAACGGCGAGAAGCCTGTAGCGTCCAGAAAATCGTTGTCCTTCAGGCTGATGAAGAACTGAGTGGATCGGCTATTTGGCTGGCCTGACTTAGCGAAGGTGATGAAGCCGCGCTTGTTTGACTCCATAACCTTGTCATCAGGTATCGTCGAGTCGAGCCACTTCTTTGATATTGCCGGGTCCCCGTGAATTCCAAACTGAACCACGAAGTTCGGAGACACTCGGAAGAACTTCACGTTGTCGAAAAAGCCGTTCTTCACCAGATTGTAGAAGCGATCCGCGCCGTTGGGAGACCAGGCGCGCGTCACCTCCATAAAGAAGGAGCCCTTGGTAGTGTCGAATTTCACCTTAAACTTCTCGGGAGCTTTCGCCTTGAGAGCCGCCGGATTCTTCAGCGCGGGATTCGTCTTGACGACCATTTTGCCCTGCGCGCCGGCTCCGGCTACGGGCATCAGCAGCGCGAGGGCTGCAAGCACAACATTGATTTTCACAGTTTTTTCCTTTTGAAGCGGTCGGATAGTGCGTTCAGCTGTCTTCCTGCGGACTCGTTGTTCGATTCCCTTTGCAGATATCCTTCCCTTACATCGGGGAGGTTGCCAGTGTGTCGAACGAGAGCGCGTCGGAGGGATTGGTGAGAAGTCGATAGTACCCGGCAACGGCGATCATTGCGGCGTTGTCGGTGCAGAGCACAGGATCCGGAATGACAAGCCGGCATCCTTCCTCCTCCGCCATTGCCTGAAGGGAGGCGGTCAGGCTGAGATTGGAGGCCACGCCTCCTGCCGCGCATAGGGTGCGTATGCCAGTCTGGCGCGCCGCGCGCCGCATTTTGAGAGTAAGAACGTCGATAATCGCAGCCTGTAGACTTGCCGCGATGTCGGGCAGCGATGTCTGTCCGGCGTCCTTCCCAACGAACGTGCGGACGGAGGTCTTCAGCCCGCTGAAGCTGAAGTCCATGCTGTCGCCGAGCAATGCGCGCGGGAAGGCGACGCGCGCAGAATTGCCCTGCTCCGCGAGTCTCGCCACGTTGGGGCCGCCGGGATAGGGCAGATTCAGCAGCCGTGCGCTCTTATCGAACGCCTCTCCTGCCGCATCGTCTCGCGTTCGGCCCAGCAGAGCGTATTGGCCGTGCCCGTCCATGCGCACGATCTGAGTGTGCCCTCCCGAGACGATGAGCACGAGCAGCGGGAAGGAGCAGGCGAGATCGGGAGCGGCCAGGAAATTCGAGTAGACGTGACCCTCCAGATGATGTATTCCGATGATCGGGAGATGCAGGGCGTACGCGAGCGCTTTGGCGTATGAGACGCCGACGAGTAGGGCGCCGAGCAGCCCTGGGCGATTGGTGACCGCAATCGCGTCGATGTCGCTGTACCTCATTCCCGCGGCGTCGAGCGCGTCCTGCGCCACGGGCAGCATGCGCTCGACGTGTTTGCGTGAGGCGACTTCTGGCACTACTCCGCCGTAGCGGGCGTGAAGATCCGCCTGGCTGGCGATGATGTTGGCTCTGATTTCCCGCCCGTCCGTCACAATTGCGACGGAGGTCTCGTCGCAGCTTGTCTCGATACCGAGGATGTTCACGTCGACAGTCTTCAGGTTGGTAGCGTCATCGTTTTGTCCGAAGCGGTGGACCCGACGATGCTCAGCGTGACGCTGGGGCCAGGGTTGCCAGCAGGACAGGGAGATGAGATCGTGATGCTTCCTCCGGAGATGGTCGGCTTCGCCTGAATCTGTACGGTGCCTTTGCCTGTCTGGGTATTTAGGGACGCCTCCGAGGGCGCAGCCGACAGCTGGGACGAATCCGAGTAAGACACGTTCAAATAGGACGCTGTAGCAGCTACCGGAGCGTTCGCGGTGATGGTGACCGTCGCTGTTTGGCCAGCCGAAATTGACATGGGGTCAACGGTGATCGAATCTGCAGGAATGCAGATTCCTCCGCCGACTTTGCCCGGATCAGATGAAGTTGACAAGGCGATTCCTCCTGAAAAAGTTTGAGTGAAGACGATGCGCTTCAGATGCCCCCTCTGCGCTGAATCATAGCATATCGGCTGGCAGGGTGTCAATTTGAAGGCAGCTCTTCACCGCTCTGCAGGGCGCAGGCGATGCGCTGCTTACCGGTCAGAATCGTGCCGAATCTCCAGGCCTGGGTGAATGCCTCCGCGTCCATGTTATCTCGAATCTGCTGGATTTCAGCCTCATGTTCCCGCTGCTCATTGGGACGAAGCGTCATCCCCAGCGTCTCTCGAGCTGCCTCCGCTGCGCCAAGCAACGTTGCGGCCCGTTCGAACTGCCTCATGGTGAGTGCAAGCACGCCAAGGCTGCGGAGCACTTGCGCCGCGCCTCCGCTGTCGTTGAGTGCCACCTGATGGGTCAGAGCCTCCTGAAGATCTCGTAGAGCTGGGACAAATAGTCCCTGATGCGTGGCGATCTGACCGAGATTGTGCAGCAGAACGGCGATGCTCCAGGGATGTCCTATCTCGCGGTATCGGAGCAGGCTCTCCTCGTAGGATCGCTGCGCGGCCAGGTAGTTGCCCTCATCGGCATAGACAACGCCCAGATTTGCCAGAGCGCGCGCGATGCCCTCCGCGTTGCCCTGCTGTCGGCATATCGTAAGACTGCGCTCGTAGTAGGAGCGTGCGAGCGGGAAATCGGGCTGATCCCGAGCGGTCATTCCCAGGTTGTTCAGCACGCCGGACGTGCCCCATACGTCCCCTGCGGCCTGCCGGATGAGCAGACACTCCTCGTAGCGCTCCTGAGCGGTGACGTAATCTCCTTGTTCACGAAGCATATTACCGAGATTGATGAGAGTGTCGGCAATTCCTTGCTGATCATTCTGCTCTCGTCGCAGGTGGAGGCTCATCTCGAGATGCTGTCTGGCAGTCCCGAAGTCTCCCTGCCGGGCCGCCAGTACACCTAGCCCGAGAAGCGCTTTCGCCCGGACAGCCGGACTGATTTCCGAGCTTGTCGACAGCGCGTCCGACAGCCAGGCGGCCCCCTCGCTGAGATAGCCACGCATCGCCCAAAAACGCCATAGGGAGAGCGCCAGCCGCAAACGGATGCCGCTTTCCATCAATGCGCTGGACGCAGCCCGCAGATTGTCGTGCTCATCCTCCAGTCGATTCAGCCACACTGCCTGCTCCCTGCGGGTCAGATGAGGCTCCGCCTCCTCCGCGAGTCCTAGAAAAAAGTGCAGGTGACGCGCCTGAAATGCCTTCTCTTCGCCGGACTCCGTCAGGCGGTTCCGGGCATACTCACGCACGCTCTCCAAAAGGCGATATCGATAGTTCTCATTCCGCTCCTCCACGACGACAAGCGAGGCTCTCTCCAAATTCGTCATCGCATCGAAGACGTCGAGGCTTTCGTCCTCATCGCCGCATATCGCCTCGGCGGCATCGAGCGTCCAGCCTCCAGAGAACAGCGAGAGTCGACGGAGCAGGACTCGCTCCGGCTCTGCAAGCAGGTCGTAGCTCCACCCGATCAGGGCATGCATGCTCCTATGTCGCGGTATGCGGGTTGTAGAGTTGCTAGTGAGGTCCCGGAAGCTCCTTTCCAACCGTGTCGCAATGTTACGCACCGTAAGCATAGGAACCTTTGCCGCTGCCATCTCCAGGCCGAAAGGCATTCCGTCCACCCGGTGACAGATGCGGACAACATCCTCGATATTGGCTTGAGTGAGCTGGAACGCGGGCGCGACTGCCTGCGCGCGTTCGGTGAACAGCCGAACCGCGTCGTTCCTGACGATGCTGTCGAATGAGGGGAGGGCTTTTGGATCCGGCAGAGGGAAGCTGGGCACATGCCAGGTCACTTCGCCCGTCACCTGAAGCGCCTGTCTGCTGGTCGCCAGGATGTGGATGCCTGGAGATGTTTTGAGAAGGGCCTCGACGAGGGGCACGACCTGCTCCAACTGATGCTCGCAGTTATCCAGCACCAGCAGCAGGGATTTGGTTCGTAATGCCTCAGTGAGGCGAGAGAGGGAATCGAGGTTAAGTTCATCATGCACGTTGAAGACCGAAGCGACCGCCTGGACGGGGGCAAGGGGCTCGGAGATAGGGGCGAGCTCCACCTGCCAGACGCCGTCCGGAAAATCATCCGCTCTCTCCGCGGCTGCTTGAAGTGCCAGTCGTGTCTTGCCCGACCCTCCGGATCCAAGGAGAGTGAGCAGCCTTGTCTCCCCAAGCAGGCGACCAATCTGTTCCATCTCCTGCTCGCGGCCTATGAAGCTGGTCAACTGAAGAGGCAGATTATTGGGACGGGAGGTGAGGGAGCGCAGCGGAGGAAAATCGCTGAGGATCTGCGGGTGGCATAGCTGAAACACGTGCTCGGGACGGAGGAGGTCCTTCAGGCTGTGCCGATCCATGTCGCGGAGACTGTACTCCTGGGATAAGTGACCTCTGACCAGATCGGCGGTCGACTGCGAGAGCAGCGTCTGTCCGCCATGCGCGATGCCCCGAAGGCGAGCGCAGCGGTTTATAACCTGGCCGAAGTAGTCGTCGTCTCGAAGCTCTGCCATTCCTGTGTGCAGAGCGGCGCGGACTCGCAGTACGATGGGATCAGGCCAGGGCTCTGCCAGAAACGCCCACTGCAGCATCCCCATAGCCAGCACAGCGTTGACGGGATCGGCAAAGACGACGAAATGACTGTCCCCTTCGCCGCGGCGCTTGACGCGAACGCCCTTGTACTGGGCGAGAACCTCCTCGATAATCTCCTCATGCCGCGCCACGGCAAGCCGCATCGAATCGGAGTAGAGCTCCCAAAGGCGGGAGCTCTCCTCGATGTCTGTCAGGAGGAACGTGACTATGCCGTCAGGGAGGCTCTGCTGGGCGCCGCCTGCTGATTCTGTCATTCGGAAAACGTCTCCTGATGCGGACTATCCGCCGTCCTACTGCACCTGGGACTGGAGGAACTGCCGCCAGTGTGGTGCATCCGCCGCCAGTGAGAGCGAGCCGTAGGCGGGAAGGTATCCCCCAGGCGAAGGGATGTAGACCGAAAGGCCGTGAGAGTTCGCTTCGTCTGAGGAGCCAATTCCGTTCTGCAGGACGGCGCCGTTTGATCCAACGAGGGTCGCTTTTAAAACGTTCGCGGCCTGCTGTAACTCGGGCTTGGTGCTCGTCGTCGCGACATTGTCGGCGAACCCATAGAGATCGACAAAGCCTGCATAGAGCGACATGCCCTCTCCGTAGTGGACGGCGTTGGCTCTGGCGCTTGCGATGATCGCAGCCTGATCGTTGATGTGCGGAAGGAGAGCAGCCCCGAAGGCGTCGAGCGCGGCAGCGACTCCGCTCATCTTCGAAAGATCTACGTAGGACTGCGTGATGCCGGTCTGTCCGGAGTAGGAGTTGACGAAATCCTGCACGATATTCCCGGCGACCTCACAGGAGTTTTTGCCACTGGCCTTCAGGTCGGTGAGCCATTTGTCATAGGGGTAGCCCCGGCCTGGCGGGCTCTCTTCAGAGCCGACCTGGACTCGCGCCACAGTGCGGTTCTGGTAGGCGACCTCGATCATCTGCTCCAGGGAGGCGTCGAACACCAGAGCATCCACTGGCTGAGACAGCCCGGTCAATGCTGCAGGAAGCTCCCATGTCTGTATCTCATTGCGGGTATTGTCGTCCTGAGAGAACGCGCGTCGGCCCGGCAAGTTGATAAGCGGCATGGGCTTCAGACTGGCGGCGCGACTGATGTTATAGACTGGACGCCAGCCCGAGCCGTGGTTCCAGATGACTACGGCGAGGTTGTCGGCAGGATAGTTGCTCGTGCCCCATTTGACGAAGTTCGAAAGGGTGTTGACGTTCCCCATGTCGGAGGTCGACGCGCCGGTCGAGGCGTCGAGCGCATTGGTGGCCGGGTCGGCAAGACGATCTGCCTCAAGCGAACTGGTGTCGTGGTTGTTCTGAATATTGTTGACATCGGAGGCGGAATGCTTACGGATAAGGTACCTATGGGTGCCGACGAACGAGGGGGTGACATCGCCATTGGCGTAGATGATCTGGCTCGCAATCGTCTGCTTCCACTGAAGCACGATGTTTACATTGGCGTCCGAGCCGACCGAGGCCATCTGCCCCACATTGATAAGGCTGTCATGCTGAAGGCTGTTCGCGGCGTTCATGTAGATGAGCACCGTCCATCGGGCACGCCCATCCGCATGTACAGTATTGGCCACGCATGCGCCGCGTCCCGTATTGGGCGGCGGCGTGACGCCCGGCGAGCTTGATCCGCCGCCGCAGCCTGCGAACGAAGCAGCCAGTGCGCCCGCAGCTCCAGCGAGCAAAGACAGGCGACGCATTGAAATCGTAAAGGCCATTTGCGAAAAACTCCCTTCCTCTTTTCAAAACCTAGCTATATCTTCAGCCAGCGCACAGGGGGAGTCGGAGAGTGACGAGCATTTGTCCCCTCGACTGTCGGATCTGCATGTGCAGGCCGGGCCCGTGATTGCGGCTCATTTCAAGTGACAGGGGGTCTGCTGACGCGCCTTCCTATAATGCAGAGCGCGGGGACGCTTGCGGAAGCGGTACATACCTTAGTGTACCACAGCAAAACCCACAATTGTTCCCGTCTGCCCTGGCCATAGACTGTTTCGGAGCTAGAGTTGTCGCAGCAGGCAGTGAATGCACTGTGGAGTCCCGCACCGCGAACTATCGCAGGATTTTGGGCTTTGCGGAAGGAAACTAAGTGGCGACGGACGGCGACCTTCAGAATGAACTGACGGTCGATCTGCGCAGGTTCCATGCACGGAAAAAAGCGCGGGCGGGAGATGGATAATGCAGGTCAATTTTAAGCGCGGCTCGGTTTTCGCTATACTGGCGATAGGCCTTGCGGCTGGCAGCATGGCACATGGCCAGACAAAATACGATCCGGGCAAGAACGCCCTGTCGCGCCCGGTGCAGAAGCCGGGCCTCGAGCCGCCTGACCGCAGCCACTCTATGCTTGGCGGCGCCTTCGATCAGGGGCCGCGTCAGCAGGCCCGACTGATGAAAGGCATCGGCAACGTCCATTTCCCGGTCACCACCTCGAAGCCTCAGGCGCAGAAGTTCTTCGACCAGGGCATCAACTATCTTTACTCCTTCTCCTGGTTCGAATCGGAGCGCGCTTTTCGCACTGCCGCGATGCTCGATCCCGACTGCGCGATGGCCTACTGGGGCATGGCGATGGCGGACAGCACACGAGGCAAGGAGTTTCTGAAGCTCGCGACAGCCCGCAAGGAGAAGGTCACTGACCGCGAACGCCGCTATATCGACGCGCTCGCCATCACGTTTCGTGATGGTGAGGCGAAGGCCCGAAACAACGACAATATACGAGCTCTGGAAGATCTGATACACGCCTATCCGGACGACGTCGAGGCGAAGGTGATTCTGGCATGGGTGCTGAAGGACGAGCAGAGCGGCACTTCCTTCAAAGTCGCCATCGATGCGCTTCTGCGTGAGGTGCTCGCGAAAAACCCGCTGCACCCTGCCGCGCACCATTATCGAATTCACATGTGGGATGGAGACAGCGCCTCGACTGCCCTCGATAGTTGCCTGGGCTACGCGAAGGCCGCGCCCGCAGTCGGCCATGCCCTGCACATGCCGGGCCATATCTATGGGCGATTGGGAATGTTCCTGAAGGCGACGGAGTCCATGGACGCTGCTACCCGCGCCGAGCGCAAATACTGCTATGAGGCTGGAGAGCTGCCGTTCGAAACGTGGGATTTCCTGCACAACCAGGATTTTCTGCTCGGCGTCATCGGATATACCGGACGCATACAGGAGGGAGTGCGTCTGGCGGTCGAGCTTCGAGATACGCCTCGAGACCCGCAGTTCAACTCCTCAGGCTCCTTCAACCTTGGACGCTTCAATCTGCTTAGAATGAGAGTGCGGGGTGAGCGCTGGGACGAGATTCTGAACGACAAGGAGAGCGGCTGGTCGGATACTGGAAGTGACAAAGCCTGGCATCTCTACGAGCACGGCCTGGCGGCTTTGGGCAAGGGTGATCTCGCGGAGGCCCGCAAAATCGGAGCGGAGTTCGAGAAGCTGACGGTGGACGGAGACGCGAGGAGCGCCGCCCGCCTGGAGATGCGCGGACGCCTCGCCGTGCAGGACGGGGGTGTGCCAAAGGGCATCGAAATGCTGAAGAAGGCGCTGGAGATGGAGAACCGCAGCTTCCAGCACGGAGACCCTATCGGCTACCCGCGCCCTGTCTACGAGTCGCTTGCCTGGGCTTATCTGACTTCGCATCAGCCGATAGAGGCGGAAGGAGTCCTGCGTGAAGGGCTGAAGCGAGAGCCGGAGAACGGCTTCGCCATCGCGATGCTGACGGAAGCGCTGGCTGCGCAGAGCAGGCGAGCAGACGCGCTGGAGGAGTACTCCGTGCTGGCAAAGGTCTGGAGACATGCCGACGCCGATCTGCCCGCTCTGATCCGGGTCAAAGCCCTTGGACTTGAGTCAGATCCGGCTTGCACCGTCCGCACCCCGTTCCCCACGCCTTACGTTCCTTCGACCGATCTGATGCGCTTCGGCCCGTCGGAGTGGCAGCCATTTCCTCTGCCAGATGTCACTCTGACGGAGCCAAGCGGCAAGCCTGCCCGGCTCTCGTCGATGCGCGGTCGAAACATGCTGCTGGTCTTCTATCTCGGCGGCACCTGCCCTGCCTGCACGAAGCAGCTTCAGGATCTTGGCAAGGAGAAGGAAACTTTCGCAGCTCTCGGCACCGACATCGCCGCTGTCAGCTCCGACTCACCTGCTGCGAACCAGGCTTTCCTCGCGGGCAGCCCCGGCTATCCCCTGCGCCTTTTCTCCGACACCAAGCACGTCGCCGCGAAGCGCTGCAAAGCATTCGACGATTTCGAGAACAGAGAGCTGCACGCCACTCTGCTGCTCGACAAACAGGGGCGAGTCTGGTGGTATCGCTATGGGGTGGAGCCGTTCACTGACATCAAGTTTCTACGCGAGGAGACCGCCCGAATGAACGCCTGGGAGGCGCGCCATCCTGCTTTGACTGAATGAAACGAGTTGGAAGTCCGTCTGGTAAGACTTGAAGCTACTTGTGTTCAGACAACTCCCTTTCTGAGCTCGTCCAATGGGTAGAGAGTTCCGCGCCAGTAGATGCCCTTCTGATGGCAGGCCAGCCATGACGAGCGCAGGATAATGAAGGTGAGCAAGAGAGTCGCGAGAGGGTATGCCAGGCCGTAGAAGGCGCTTGCTTGCGAGATGCGCCGCATAGCCCAGGCGCCGCAGGCCATTCCGAGCAGTGCCCCAAGCGCGAGCCAGTGGGCGGGAGAGGGGAGCAGTAGGATAATCAATGGGAAGAAGCCCGTCACGAGCATTCCGAGGATCGCGGCCAGCATTCGGGATGTCTTGAAGTCAAAGCCAGCGTAGGCGTTCTTGGTAAGGCAGTTCATCACTCCATCGAAGCCGACCGCCCAGCGCACGGAGAGCAGATCGCTGCCGTCCATCAACTCCGTGCGAAACCCGTTTTGCTTCACCACTTTGCCCAGCTTCGTGTCGTCGGCCACCTCCATCGCGAGCGCGCCATGCCCCCCAAATTCCCGATACGCGCTCGCTCGAACCATGTTGAATGCCCCGAAGCCGAAGTAGGCGGAGCGGCGGGGGTCGGCGACGTCCCAGACGCGGCAGCGCAGACTCAGCATCAAGCCAAAATAACTCGCGAAGAGCCTCTCCCAAAAATTGCACGTTTCGATGCGCGGGGAGACGACAAGGTGATCCGCCTCCATGCGCTGAGCGTGCGTAACGGCTCGCAACAGAGCATCAGGGGAGTAGACCACATCTGCGTCGGTGAAGAGCAGCCACTCCCCGGTTGCCTGTTGGCTCGCGACATGAAGCGCATGATTCTTCCCCAACCAGCCGTGAGGCAGAGAGGATATGTGGAGCACCTTTAGACGAGCGTCCCCTTCGGCCAGTCGGTCCAGCAACGCTCCTGTGCCGTCCGTGGAGCGGTCGTTCACGGCGATGATCTCGAGGCTCGGGAAATCAAGCGCGAGCAGGCTGACCATAGCGCGTTCCAGGGTCGTCGCCTCGTTGCAGGCGGGCACTAGAATGGAGAGCCTGGGCAGCGTTTCTCTCTCATCGGCTTGCACCTTGATGTTTGAGAGCCTCTGAAAGCGGTGCCTGTTGAAAACGAGCAGTCCCGTTCCTACGAACCAGAACAGCATCGCTCCGCCTGTGATAACATAGTACAGCGGTCGTCCATAGCGCAGGCACAGAAGCAACAGATGCGGCCAAAACAGCACTAGCGGATCCCTTCCATCTCGCCGCCATGCGCCTCCCGTTGGTGGCGCATCTCGGCGGCATAAGGCTCTATGTGAATGATGATCTGCGCGGCAGGAAGCAGGCCACGAATTTGATCCTCGATCTCTTCGGCGACGTCATGGGCATGAACCAGAGTCAGCTCGTCGTCCATCTGAACATGAACATCCACGTACCGGTGAGAGCCGGATTTGCGGGTGCGCAGCTTATGATACCCCCGCACCTCCAAATGAGTTTCAAGCGCCTTTTGAATCGCGAGAATCTCCTCGGCAGGCAGTCGCTCGTCAAGCAATGGCGACAACGCATCGCGGGTCAGCCGGCAGGCTGCGAACAGAATGAAAAGTGCCACGAGAAGAGCGGTGAGCGGATCGAACCAGGCGTAGGGAGTAAAACGGGTCAGAGCCAGCCCGACGAGAACACCTAGTGACGCGTAAACATCGGCCTGCAGATGCTCGGCGTCTGCCTGGAGGGCAAGCGAATCGGTCTCGCGGGCAACGCGCCGCAGGTAGCGTGACAGGAAGACGTTGGTGAGAGCCGAGACTCCCATGACTGCAAGTCCCCAATTCAGCCCTGAGTGCGGGCTGTGCACCGGTGACCGTAGCTTCCCGACCGCCTCGTATATGATGTAGAAGGCCGCAAAAAAGATGAGCAGGGCTTCGAGCAGGCCGGAGATGCTCTCTATCTTACCGTGCCCATAAGGATGCCCTTCGTCCGGAGGAATATCCGAGACACG
>JANXLO010000736.1 GCA_025355115.1 Chthonomonadaceae bacterium | reverse complement strand
CGATGAAAAGGCCCTCCTGTGCGATGATGCGGGTGACGGCACCTGTAAGGAGAGCCTTGCTGGCGTAGTATATTTCAGTGCGAGGATAGCGGCTCGCGAAGGCAGAAGAATAAGCGCGACAGTTGGCCCGGAGTGTAGCCTCATCGAGCACATAGAGCGGGGTTCCGTACTCTTCGGCAAGATCGACGGCATCGCATCCCCCGATTTCCAGATGACCGCATGCGTCGATTCGTTGCGTTCCCAGTAGCATCAGGAGCAGCATTCCCTTCAAGGCGAAAAATTAGCCCTTCCAAAGCGAAGGGCCATCGTCAGCATCTAAATAATCGACCTCTAACCGGCCATTAGACTGGCTGTAATGTCAGAGAAGCAGTTGAAAACAGTGTACCCGACGCCGACGCCGCTGTCAAGCCAGGCACCAAGGTGACAGGGTTGGCGCAGGAACGGGGACTATACTATTCCCGGCATTTACGTGTGGAATACTTTTGCCGTTTAATGACGGGGGCTTTCAGCATCCGTTATCGCGTTGTCTGAAGTACACTATCGCATGAATCACAGTAGCTTTCTGCCTTGCAAAAATATTTTTCGCGGTCTCTCATCTAAATAGCACATTCCAGGCACTTATTTAGGTATGCTGAATGCATCTGAGAATCGGAGCCTGAAGTACTCTTGCGTCTCGCTTCGAGTGCGCTTCGTCCCCCTCCCCCGTCGTCATCAGGTGTTTCCGGTTGAGCCGGACGTCTTTGTCTCCGCATATCCGGGGCTGTCTGCAAATGGTTGAAGGGAGTATCCATGGTCACGTTTTCACTGCGACGCGTTCTACAGGCGGCAATGCTTGCATGCGTGCTGTTGCCGCCCGCTGCTCTTGCCGCGCAGACTGTCAAACTCAGCGGGCATATTACACCGCTGGTCTCTGCTGCGGTACGACTAAATCATGTGGGCAGCGGCGAAAAAGTCTCGCTGGCCCTCGTGCTGCCCCTGCGCAATCAGGCGGATCTCAATTCGCTGCTGGAAAGGCTCTACACGCCTGGTGACCTGCTCTACGGGCAGTTTCTGACCCCGGATGAGTTCGCTCGTCAGTTCGGCCCCACTCAGGCGGACTACAATGCGGTGATCGCTTACGCGCAGTCCCAGGGCTTCAAGGTCACCGGCACCCATGGAAATCGCACCATAGTGGATGTCGTCGGGAGCGCCCAGGTCGTTGAAAATGCCTTCGCATTGCGTCTTGACTCCTACCAGCTTCAGAACGGAAGAGTGTTTCAGGCACCAAGCAATGAGCCTCAGATTCCTGTCAATCTTTCCGGACGCCTCGCGGCGATTGTCGGCCTGGATACCGCTTCGGTCTGGCACGAGCACAATGTCCGCCTTACCCCGCAGAACGGAAACCACTCACTCTTCGCGCCCCGGCAGACAGGCTCCGGCCCTGGCGGCGGCTTGACCCCCTCCGACATCAAGACCGCCTACAACTTGAACGGCATCGGCGCGACCGGAGCTGGCCAGTCGCTGGCTCTCTTCGAACTGGACGGCTACAAAGCCTCGGACATCGCCGCCTACGAGGCGCAGTATGGCCTGCCGAACGTGCCGCTGCAGAATGTGCTCATCGACGGATTCTCCGGCGCGGCGGGTAGCGGATCGGGCGAGGTGACGCTTGACATCGAGCTTCAGATCGCAGTGGCTCCCGGCGTGAACAAAGTTATCGTATACGAAGGCCCCAACTCCACGGCTGGCGTCATCGATACCTACAACCGCATCGCCACCGACAACCTTGCCAAATCGATCAGCACCTCCTGGGGCCTGGCGGAGAACTCCTCCAGTTCCAGCACTCGCAACAGCGAAAGCCAGGCGTTCCAGCAGATGTCCGCTCAGGGACAGAGCATCTTCGCCGCCGCGGGAGACAGCGGAGCCTACGACAACGGCTCAACAATCAGCGTGGATGATCCGGCCTCCCAGCCCTTTATGACGGGCGTTGGCGGAACTGCCCTGAAGACCGTCAGCGCGGGCGGCGCCTGGTCATCCGAGACCACCTGGAACGGCGGCTCGATCAGCGCAGGCGCTGGAGGCGGAGGCATCAGCACCGTCTGGGCGATCCCGTCCTACCAGTCCGGTGTGGGATCCTCGACGACCAATCGCAACGTTCCCGATGTCTCGTTGGCAGCAGACCCTAACACTGGCTACTCGATCTACGTCAACGGTGCCTGGAACATCTATGGCGGCACGAGTTGCGCCGCGCCGATCTGGTCGGGCTTCGTTGCCTGCGTCAATCAGAGTAGAGTAGCGGCAGGCAAAGGCACTCTGGGCTTTGCCAATACGCTGATCTACTCGATCGGCAAAGGCTCCAGGTACGCGACCGACTTCCATGACATCGCCGACAACAGCACCAATCTCTCCTACCATGCGATTGCCGGGTACGACAACGCGACCGGTTGGGGCACGATCAATGGCGCGGGACTGTTCACAGATCTGGTGAACGGCACCTCAGGCACCGTAACCGGGGGAGGCACACCAACGCAGCTGCTCGGCAATCCCGGATTCGAGACTGGGGCCAGCGTCACTCCCTGGGTCGTATCCACTGGAGTCATCAACAGCACAACGAGTGAGGCACCGCACACGGGAACTTGGAAGGCATGGCTCAACGGCTACGGCACCGCGCACACCGACACGCTCTATCAGCAAGTTTCCGTTCCAGCCACAATTACCACCGCTTCCCTCACGTTCTGGCTGCATATCGACTCCGCCGAAACGTCAGGTTCCCTTGCAAATGACACGCTCAAAGTGCAGATCCGCAATGCCGCTGGGACCGTGTTGGCAACGCTCGCGACCTACTCCAACCTGAACAAGGCCGCCGGCTATTCGCAGAAGACGTTCAATCTGGCCGCCTACAAAGGACAGACTATTCAGGTCTACCTAATCGGCGTCGAGAACGGAACCAAGCAGACATCCTTCGTAGTGGATGACTTCGCCCTCACCGTTCAGTAACCCCACGCCCACGCAATAAAGCCCGTCTTAATCAGCAGTGCTGATTAAGACGGGCTTTTTTATGATTCTTTTGTCAACTCGAAGATTGGGTTATAAGTTAGCCCGCTTTTGCGCTCGTACGCGCGGGCGTAAAACTACACGGCAGACGCCTATGCATGCAGAGCAGTCGAACTGCATGCAGAGTGAAGTTTAGCCTGGCGTTGGGAACGTTCGGATCGACAAATTGCGAAATAGAGATGTGGCTCAGCCATCATCAAGCGAAGAAATTACGGGCGAAGGGATGCAATGACAAACGAACGGATCAGAGCGATTGCATCGCAGGCTCTCGGGTCAATCCCTGACACACTACGGGTGAGAC
>JANXLO010000723.1 GCA_025355115.1 Chthonomonadaceae bacterium | reverse complement strand
GTAGCCGCTGACTGGCACCGCGGCGAGGATGGTGCCGCCTGTGATGCTTGAGCCGTTGAGGTAGGCGAACAGGATCTGATGTGTAGTGCGGTTCTGGTAGATCAGATCAGATATCGTGTCGCCATTTACGTCCGAGCTGTCCACTAGCCGCCAGTCGGGACTGATGGGCGTGGGAAGCGACCCGCCGCTTAGATAGTTGGGGCCGTTGAGGTTCCAGTAGATGAGACTCGCATTAGCCTCGCTTTGGAAAGCGATGTCCGTCTTGTTGTCGCGATTGAAGTCCAGGTCGGCTCGGCTTTGCGCGACCGGCGCCATGAGCAACGTCAGCGCAAAGAGCAGTAGTCGCGGATAGCGCGAATTGAACGTTTGTTTCATAATGTGATTCTCCTAATACGACTCGGCCTGCCGCCATGTCTGGCGATCTGATCCAAGCGAGCCAGCTTGCCATTTGAGCAACACTGGCGGCGGGACTGGTTCCCATGTTGAAGGTTCTTCCTTCTATCAACTGACTCCTGCCCATTTCACCCGTCGTGGGCAGTTCAGGCGATTGATCTGGTGATTTTCTCCGGCTCCGGCATGAAAAGCGCGATCACGATGGCCGGTATATAGAGATAGCCGACGAGTACAAGGGCGCTGCCGGGATCGCTGACGGGAGCCTTGAGGAGGAGGACAGTCCCGAACGCGGCCACGAGCCGCCCGACATTATAGCAGAAGCCCGCCCCGGTGGTGCGGAGAAGGGTGGGGAAGAGCGGCGGCACATAGAGAGGAAACAGTCCGAAGACGCCTTGGACGAAGAAGTGCGCCGCGCATAGCCAGGGCAAAATTGCGATGTGATCGTGCGGGAAGTGGTAGGCCAGGTAGAGCGTGATCAGTCCGCCGAAGAACATGAGCGAGGTGGCTGCCCGATAGCCCAGGCGTCTCGCGATGGCCGCCGCGAAGAAGTTGCCGCAAATCGCCACCGTCATCGACAGGGCCGTTACAAGGCTGATGTAGTGCTCCCGATCCTCCTTGACCATGCTCGCCACGTCCGGGAGGTGGCGCAACTGCTGCGGGCTCCAGAAGATGAAGGCCCAGACGGTGGTCAATGCGGCGGAGCAGACCAGTATCGACATGAGCGTGATGCGCAGGACGGGGGGCCGGAACAGATCGATAATCTTCGGCGCGTCTCTCTTCGCCAGCTTCGCGCGATGCCACTCCTCCGGCTCGGGAATGGCGCGACGTATCCAGAAGGTAAGGAGAGCAGGGGCCGCTCCGACAAGAAAGACCCAGCGGGGATTGGAGCCTGCCATGAGAAAAGTAGTGAGGCACGCGAGCAAAATCCCGACTTGATAGGCCGACTGCAGGCCCGCGCTGACCCAGGGACGCCAGCGGCGCGGCCAAGTCTCCGAGATCAAGGAGGAGCCCGCCGCCCATTCGCCGCCTATCCCGAGCGCGGCCAGAAAGCGGAATACGAGCAGCATCTGCCAATTGACCGCGAAGGCTGAGAGACCGGTGCAAACGGCGTAGGTAAGGATAGTCAGACTGATTGTGCGGCTGCGCCCATAACGATCGCCTATTCGCCCGAAGACCGCGCCGCCCAGTGCCCAGCCTACCAGAAACGCCGCCTGAATGTAGGCCCCATGGGTGCTGACAATCTTTACATTCGCGGGCGACTTAAGATCGATGATGCCCATCAACTGCGCGACGAACGGCATGGCGACAAGTATGTATAGGTAGCTGTCCAGCCCGTCGAAGAGCCATCCAAGCCACGCGGCCACACCGCCCTTCCACTGCATCGGCGTCAGCTCACGGAGAGTGGCAGCCTCAGGGGGCTCCGCCAGCGCCGCGTTCGAATCGATTTCCAATTGCGCGTCCCAGCGGTTCGACTTAGGGAGGGCGCCGTCGCGCTCTCGTCCCCGTCTCGGCCGCAAATCCTTCTTTGAGTGTAGGGCGGGTGAACCGTCATGCTGCTGTTTGTCCCCTCGTCCGCACATTACTTTAACACAATCTGCGGCCTCTGTCAATTCAGCAAACTGATCGTGCAGGCTCACTGATAGGCCTGTCGATCACGCCGTCAAAGGGGTGGATTGACCGTTGAAAATAGCGCAAAAACAACGAAAAAATATCGCTTGACATCACCTGATTTCTTTGGTACACTGCGCTATCGGTTCCACGATGAGAAGGCCGAGCGACCTGTTTGAGCGCCTCCGACCGTTGAAATTCTCTCCTCGAGATTTGTCCAGGGTTGCAAGTGTTCAGGCTCTTACTCCAACTTCGACGCCGCGCGAATCGGGATAGCGAGACCCACCGTCCTCGCGGGTTAATGGCTGCGCGGCGGCTGGCTGCGCACGGGCGTTCGTGATATGAAAGGAGCCATGGAACATGG
>JANXLO010000601.1 GCA_025355115.1 Chthonomonadaceae bacterium | reverse complement strand
GCCGCGCGGGGAGTCCTGCACCGCATAAGAGAGCCGCAGCCCCCACTGCGCGCCGTCGCCGAGCAATTGCCGGAAGAGCGGCGTATCGTGCGGCGTCGAGATGATCAGCATGTCGCGGATGCCCGCCAGCATCAGCGTGGTGATCGGGTAGTAGATCATCGGCTTGTCGTAGACGGGCAGAAGCTGTTTCGAAACTGCTTGCGTGATCGGATAGAGCCGTGAGCCGCTTCCTCCCGCCAGCACAATTCCTTTCATCTAATCACCGTCCTTCTTGCGTCGATATCCGCCTTCAGACGCGGCTCCCGCGAATAGAGGGGGATAGGTGGGAAATCTCAGCTTGAGGGCGTAAGAAGCGTCACCGTGCTTAACTCTTATACGGCATTTGCGCATAGCATAATTACCGGCGGGCGGGCGACTGCCGCATGGAAAAGGCTTGCATGGTTTGAGCCGTGCAAGCCTTTTGGCGGTGAGCAACTCTGCCAAATCCGCATAAACAGGTTTCAGTGCGCTCCAGATCCTTTGAGGACGGCGGGAATGGTCTTGGCGATTATCACCACGTCCTTTGAAAACGACATGGTCTCGATATACTCGATATCCAGTTCAACCCACCGTTCGAACGTCACATTGCTTCTGCCGCTGATCTGCCAGAGACAGGTGATTCCAGGTTGAATAGCCAGCCGTTTGCGCTCGTGGGCGCCGTACTGCTCGACCTCCGAGGGTATCGGAGGGCGCGGGCCGACGATGGACATCTGTCCCTGTACGACGTTGAGGAACTGCGGCAATTCATCGATGCTGAGCTTGCGGATGATCGCGCCAATAGGAGTGACACGAGGGTCTCGCTTGATTTTGAAGACAGGCCCGCTTGCCTCGTTGAGGTGCATCAGATCCTGCTTTTTCTCCTCAGCATCTACGCACATCGATCGAAACTTGTAGCAGTGGAATAGCCGCCCGCCTCTGCCTACGCGCACCTGCTTGAACAGAATTGGCCCTCTGTCCGTCATCTTTATGACCAGCGCCACTACCACCATGATTGGAGAGAGGAGAGTGAGACTCACCAGCGCGAAGCAGACATCGAAAAGCCGTTTGGAGGTGGCGTAGTGAACAGGACGCTGCGGGAAAAGGGGGTCCTCATAGGATGCGTCAAACCGTTGCGGATCCTCAGCAGCCAAGCTCTCGGCACTGAAGCCACCGGCAGGAGCGGCCTCATTCGAGAGGTTTAGAGCAGGCAAAGAAGCTTTGATTGCGGTTTGTGAACTGTCCATACTCTTCTTGATAGCCTCGAGATCGCGTCCGGATCTGGGGAGGGTAGCGTTGCGTTCACGGAGAGTATTCATAACTACATATTCTCCTCGATAGCCTTCTTATTGCTTTCGCCCACGCCCTGTTCCTGGGAAAATCTAGGCAGGCGTAACGTAGTGGCCGATCCGGTGGTCAGTCTTCACCGCTTTCCCTCTTTTAATTCCAGCAATGGCTGAAGAAGCAGAGGGAATGCAAACTTCTGAAAGCATCTTGACTTTCAAATTTCTCTAAGGTTGATTCCGCGCAGGCAAAGATAGGTATTCCCGCCTTAGGAAAATATATTTGCTGACCGGGTACACGTATGTCTTAGCTAGCACAATCTGTGCCAACAGAGACGCAGATAGGAGATCAATAAAATATTTTTGCGATGGGATAGTTTCACGCCGCTAATCAGCGGCTGAAGAGAGCACTGGAGGATTATCAGACGGAAACATTTTGCACAATCAGAGTGTACTCCCCGAGAGGAACCGCATAACGGAATTTCTCGACTGCCTCCTCTAGTGTACCACGAAATACGTGCTCTGAAATGCATGTCAAGTTGCAAGCAACGGCAATTTTTGCATCCTCTTTCGCATGCATTCTGATTTCACGTAGTGTGGACCGCAGGCGGTGGGGTGATTCATAGACAACCGCAGTGCCTGAACAGCTAGCCACCTGGAGAAAGTAGGCGCGACGGTCGGGAGAGGTAAGCGGAGGAGTGCCATAAAAAGTAAAGGGTGTTCCGCCAAGCCCGGAGACTACCAGAGCAGCCATGAGGGCGGTTGGGCCTGGCACCGAGGTCACAGCAAACCCATTGGCGATCACAGAACGAATTATGCCCGCTCCCGGATCAGAAATTGTCGGGGTGCCTGCATCGGAGATCAGTGCGGCATCCTGTCCTGAGGCGAGTGTCGCCACAAGTCTGTGGAGCGCCGGAACTCCATGACGTGGATGGATCGACACCACTATACCTTTAGCTTGCAACGAGTTCAGAAGTGAACTGGCCATCCGTACGCTCTCACACACCACGAAAGCGACTTCGCGCAGTACTCTCACGGCGCGGAGCGTTATGTCCTCCGGATTGCCGATAGGGAGCGACACTACGTAGAGCGTCCCATGAGAGGGAGAAGGAAGAGGGGGAAAAGCGAGGCCGCCTGCCTCTGTTGGAACTGGGGCAGGCGGCGGAT
>JANXLO010000686.1 GCA_025355115.1 Chthonomonadaceae bacterium | reverse complement strand
GCCGACAACGAGGCGCGGCAGAAGCTGGCCGAAGCCCATCGCAACGCGGCGGAGCTAGTCGCCGAGGCCGAAGCGCAAGCCGCTCAACTCGTCTCCGACAGCCGGATTGTGCAGCACGCCATGGCTCAGGCACAGGAGCTTCAGGCGCGAGCGGAGCAGGAGGCGGCGGCAGTGAGGCGCGGCTCCGACGACTACGCTCGCGACGTGCTGACCAACCTGGAGGGCGTCCTCGGCAAGGCCGTCTCGCAGGTGCAGCGCGGGCGCGAAATGCTGGAGCGAGGCAGATAGCGCACGGGGCTCGCGTCGTCCTCCCTGAATCCGCGGGCAGGTGCGCATTGGACCGACACTTTGGAGAGTGAACCATGCGACTCGACATCACCGAGTTGCTCCGCGAAGCGGGCAAACAGGAAAAATACGAGATACAGGAGCCGCCGCTCGTCGATGAGGACATCGAGTGCACTCAGCCGGTGGAGGGACGCATCACCTTCACCAACGCCGGGGGGACACTGCTCATCAAAGGCGAGGCGAAGACGCAGGTGGCACTCCCCTGCAGCCGTTGCGGGGAGTACTTCGAGCAGCCTGTAGAGCTGACCATAGACGAAGCCTTCGAGCTGCGTCACGAGTCGGCGGGGCCGCGCACTCTTCAGACGATAACGGTCGTCGAGGAGGACGAAAGCCCTGTCGCAGCCCGCCTGTTCGACGGATCGGTCTTCGAACTTACCGAGATGCTTCGCCAGTATATTCTGCTGGACGAACCGACGCGGCCGCTGCCTCCGGAGCTTCCGGACGAGCGTTGCGCCCACTGCCTGCGCCATGCCGCCGATGTGCTGCGCGGCCTGGCCCTGGCCGCCGAGATGCCGGAGGAGAAGCCGCTCAACCCGGCTCTCGCCAAACTCGGCCAACTGCTGGAAGAGAAATCCAAACCGAAATGACGGAAGGCTCGCGCCGACCGCTTCCATACTGAAAGAGAGAACACAATGCCGCTCCCGAAACGCCGACACTCCAATCAGCGCACCCGCAAACGACGAACGCACTACAAACTCACGCACCATCCCGCGATGGTTCCCAGCTTCGAGCAGCCCGGCGAGTACACGCTTATGCACCATGTCGACCCAAGCACGGGCCGCTACAAGGGCCGCCAGGTCTTCAACCTCGTGGACGACAATCAGCAGGGCTCTTAACCAAACGTGAGCTCGACCAACATCATGCGGATCGCGGTGGATGCGATGGGGGGCGACAAAGGCCCCGCAGAAGTGGCGCAGGGCGTCCATGCGGCGGCCCGCGCCTCCAATTCGCGCTATCTGCTGGTGGGCGATCCGGTGGTGCTGGAGCCTGCGCTTGCTCGCCTTGCCCCGGTCTGTGCCAACATCGAGATCGTGCCTGCCCTGCAGGTGATCGAGATGGACGATCCGCCTGCCACCGCCCTCAAGCGCAAGCCCGACGCCTCCCTCGTGGTGGCGGCTCGGCTCGTGAAGGAGAGGAAGGCCGATGCTCTCGTCACCATCGCCAACACCGGCGCGGCGATGGCCGTCTCGCTGTTGAGCTGGGGCCGCATCAAGGGAGTCGATCGGCCTGCCATCGCCGTGCCTCTGCCCTCCCTCAAGGGGACAGTCGTCCTGCTCGATGCGGGCGCCACCGTGGACTGCGACCCCAACAATCTCTATGAGTTCGCCATCATGGGCAGCATCTATGCCGAGCAGGTACTGGGCATTCCCAACCCGCGCGTCGGGCTGGTCTCCAATGGCGAAGAGGAGATCAAGGGCAATGCTCTCGTGAAGCGCACGCATGCGCTCCTCCTCCAGAATCTGCAAGGCCATGCACCGTTCCATTTCATCGGGAATGTGGAGGGCCGCGACATCTTTCGCGGTAACGTGGACGTGGCGGTCTGCGACGGCTTTGTCGGCAACGTCGTTCTAAAGACGGGCGAGGGCGTTGCGGAGATGATGCTTCAGATGCTGCGCGAGGAGCTGAACAGCAAGATGTGGATGAAGCCCCTCGTCGCGCCGCTAAGGCCTTCCCTGCGCCGAGTGCGCACGAGAATAGACTATGCCGAGCGCGGCGGCGCGCCGCTGCTGGGCGTGAACGGCATCTGCATCATTGGGCATGGGCGCTCGGATCACTACGCAGTCGCCAACGCCTGCCGCGCCGCCGAGCGCGCGGCCCAGCACACTTTGATAGAGACAATTCGTCAGCGCATATGCGACACGCCTCCGCCGCCCCCGGAGCCTGAACCGCGTGGAGCATGAAGGAGCAGGGCATCCTGTCTCTGACTTTGAGCTTTTTGCGGCCCGCTGATAAGAACCGAGGCTGGTTTTATGAATGCACAACAAAATGCGCGGCCTGATGAGGACAGCTTTCCCATTGCGCTCCCCATCGTGACCTCCATCCGCGCAGGGATAGCCGGTCTGGGAATGTGCGTCCCCGACCGCATACTGTCCAACGCGGATCTTGCCAAAATGGTGGACACCACCGACGAGTGGATCGTCAAGCGCACCGGCATCCGCGAGCGCCGCATGACAGACGCCGAGACCGCCACCTCCGACCTGGCGACCGTCGCTGCTGAGCGCGCGCTGGCCGACTCCGGGATCGTCGCTGCCGACCTGGATCTTGTCCTCTGCGCCACGGCCACCGGAGACTTCCTCTGGCCCGCCACCGCCTGCATCGTTCAGAAGCGCATCGGCGCCACTCGCGCCGCCGCATTCGATCTCGGCGCGGCCTGCTCAGGCTTCTGCTACGGCCTCGCGACCGCCGCGGGATTCATACAGAGCGGAGCCATGCGCCGGGTTCTTGTGGTTGGAGCGGATACGCTGACCAAGCAGGTGAACTGGGAAGATCGATCCACTTGCATCCTGTTCGGCGACGGCGCGGGCGCTGCGGTGCTGACGCCCTGCGCCCCCGACGAGGGAATTCTTGTCTCCTGCCTCGGCGCGGATGGCGGCGAAGTCGAGTCGGTCTGGATGCCAGCCGGAGGCACGCGCACTCCGCTTACGCCGGAGGAGATCCTGCTTAAGCACAACACGATTCACATGAAGGGCCGTGAGGTCTACGAATTCGTCATGAAGGTTATTCCGGAGGTCATCGAGGAGGCGCTCCACCGCGCCTGCCTCAGACCGGACGACGTCAGTCTCCTCGTTCTACACCAGGCCAATCTTCGCATCATCGAGGGCGTAGGCAAACGGCTGAAAATATCGAATGATCGCCTTTTCGTCAACGTGGATCGCTACGGCAACACCTCCGCCGCCTCAATTCCCATCGCGCTCACGGAAGCCGCACAGCAGGGCCGAATAAAGCGGGGCGATATCGTAGTGACGGTCGGATTCGGCGCGGGCCTGACGTGGGCGGCGAATGTCCTGCGCT
>JANXLO010000641.1 GCA_025355115.1 Chthonomonadaceae bacterium | reverse complement strand
GGATGAACCGTTTTCGTCGTTTGCTGGTTCGCTGGGAGAAGAAGCCGACGAGTTATCTGGCGATGCTACACTTCGCTTGTGCGCTCATTACCTTTCGACAATCCGGCCTATTAAGATAGGCTCTTAGCTGCCCGTGCCATCCGCTTTCAGTTCAACCGTTCTGAAACGACGGTTGGTTTGTACTTCAATGGTCCTGTTTCTGGGGGAGATGGCGGCTATCTGCAAGCTTATGACAATGCCAACAATCTTATCGGGCAGACCCCAGTCTCAGTTGCCGGAGGATTTGTTGGTCTGGTCTCCAATACCCCCATTGCCCGGGTGAACATCGTGAACACATTCAACAGTGATATCACGTTTGGCATCTTCAACCTGTAGTTTAGTAATGTCTCTTCTAGCGCCGTTCCCGAACCTTCCACCTGTGTCTTCCTCGGTACTTCCGTTCTGGCGGGAGTAGCTTTCCTCACACGTCGCCGCAGGATGGCGCGCAAAGCCGCCTACCCGCCCACGTAAGTAGTCAGTAATGGCTTCATATTGTAGATAGAGTGTAACCACTGATGTGGCTATCCTCGCTCGGAAGCTACCCGAACATAACTCCTTTTGCGACTGCCTGTTTGCCAAACCCCCATTTTTAACCCGCATTTCAGCTGATTCACCGTCCGTTTCGCTTTACGTGACAGTCCCCTTTATCTCATATCCCGCGCGGGCAGGGATAGGGTAGCCTGAAGCCATGCGACTAGGGCGGTGGCAAAGCTACGTCACAGTCGGCAAATTGTTGTCTTCTCCACATACTTCTCTGACAAAAAACAGCCGCCCGAAAATCCGTTTTCGGGCGGCTTGCTCTTGCTGCATTCGACGTCAACTCAGCTTCAACTCATCCGAAGCGGCCCTGGACGTAGTCTTCGGTGTGCTTGTCCCTGGGGCTACCGAAAATCTGCTTGGTCTCGCCTGCTTCGATCATCTCGCCTTTGAGGAAGAAGCCAGTGCGCTCGGCGACCCGCTGGGCCTGCTGCATGTTGTGAGTCACGATGACGATGGTGTACTTCGATTTCAGCTGCTCCATCAGCTCCTCTATGCGCTGCGTGGAGTTGGGGTCGAGTGCGGAGCAGGGCTCGTCCATCAGCACCACCTCGGGCTCCACGGCCAGAACGCGCGCGATGCAGAGCCGTTGCTGCTGGCCGCCGGAGAGATCGAACGCCGATTTGTTCAGCGAATCCTTGACCTCGTCCCACAGTGCGCTCTGCTTCAGGCTCCTCTCCACGATCTCGTCCAGACGTTTTCTGCCGCGCTCGCCGTGCAGCTTCGGCCCGTAGGCGATGTTCTCCCAGATGCTCATTGGGAAGGGGTTCGGGCGCTGAAACACCATGCCGACCCGCTTCCGCAGATGGACGACGTCCACTTTTTTCTCATAGATGTCGTGGCCGTCCAGCTTGACCGATCCCGTCAGCTTGATGTCGGGGTAGAGGTCGTTCATGCGATTGAGGCAGCGCAGAAATGTGGACTTTCC
>JANXLO010000612.1 GCA_025355115.1 Chthonomonadaceae bacterium | reverse complement strand
GGCGAAGCGCAGCACGAGTATGTTCTGCACGGTCTCCTTGCCCAGATAGTGGTCGATGCGATAGACCTGGCTCTCGTCGAAGACGGAGTTGAGCTCGACGTTGAGAGCGCGGGCGGAGTCTAGATCCATTCCGAATGGCTTCTCGATGATGATGCGCGCCCACTGGCCCTCCTTGCCGGGCTTTTGCAGATTCGCTTTGCCGAGGTGCAGGATGATTTCACTGAAGTTGTCGGGGGGCGTGGCGAGATAGAAGAGACGGTTGCCTCCAATGTTGCGCTCCGTATCGAGCATGTCCAGGTGCGCGGCCAGGCGCTGATATCCCGCCTCATCGTCGAAGTTCGAGCGCACATAGGTGACCCGTTCGGCAAAGGTGTTCCACTCATCGCCATCCGCGGGCAGCTTCGGGGCGAACTCCCGCATGTTGGCCTGAAGCTCCGCACGGAAGCTCTCGTCCGTCTTGTCTCGTCTTGCGAACGCGACGATCGTGAAGGATTTGGGCAGCAGGCCCTGCACAGAGAGGCTGTACAGCGCGGGCAGTATTTTGCGCTTGGTGAGGTCACCCGTCGCGCCGAACAGCACGAACGCACAGGAAGCCATGCTTTTATCGCCATGCTCGGCGGGAACGCTTGCAGTTGATTCAGGCATAAAAGTCTCGCTTTCCAGGGTCTCCCCAAATCGGCAGGAAGGCCAGGGTAGATTTTGATCAAATTAGTGCGGCATTACAGCATTTAGGGCACTCAAGGCCCGAGTTCACGAACACGGATGAGAGCTATGACGCGGGATCTTGAATCTCAGCATCCCACTCTGTGTGCATTTTGGTTATCTGCTTTTTAAGAGTGGTCTCCTCCGTAGGATCAAGAATTTGAAGCGCTTCTTTGAGCAGAGCCAACCCCGCCCTCGTCTGCCCTGAATCCCGGTGCAGGATGGCCATGTTGCCGAGAGTTCTCGCCTCGCCTGCGGCATCGCCAAGTGAACGGCGTATCGAGATGCTTTTTACGTAGCAGCTTTCCGCTTCCTCACGTCTGCCCTGCTGCTGCAAAAGGAAGCCCAGATTGTTGAGGGACTGTCCCTCTCCCGCACGGTCGTGGAACTCCTGAACTATTGCCAAGTCGCGCCGGAAGCAGCTCTCAGCTTCCACAAGGCGCTGCTGTAGCTGATAGGCAAGGCCGAGATTATTCCAGACATT
>JANXLO010000603.1 GCA_025355115.1 Chthonomonadaceae bacterium | reverse complement strand
CCGGCATGGGACGGGCACGAGTTCCTTGCTTATAGACGACGGCTCCCTCGGCTGTTATCTGGCGATCCCCGTAGATGTCCAGATACCGCTGTATTGGGAGCGGGAGGGAGACTGTGACAGGTTTCTCCATGCTGCGAAACTCCAGCAGGATCGGGATCTCCGTCTCAAAAGTTTTCATGTACACGAGTCCTCATATATAGCGATAGAAATTAACGATGTAGTCGCGCGCCCGGTTATGCAGCCGATATGGAATGGTGTAGTGCTGCCTGCTTATGACATTGCAGGCGAATTGCATCTTCTTATTCTCCTTGTGACCGCTGCCGAGCGGCAATGTGACAAAAAACTGCCTCTACGGGCAGGAGGCGAACATGCTCATCGCGAAACTAAGGGCATCGCTCTCCGCCGACGCCGAAAGGAATTTTGACCATGCACGTCGATGCCGACAACCTGAAACTCCTCCACACCGACTATGCCGACTATATGGAGGGAGAGGTAGTAAACGCCTTTTTCCGCACCTATGGCATCAACTTCTCCGCCGGGCACTGGTGCGCCGGAGGATTCAGCGACCGCTTCTGTCGCACGTACCAGGAGGAGCCCCTGGATGAGTCCGCAGTCGGGCAGATAGCACGGGTCGCTCAGGCGGGGATCGGTGGTGTCGAGCTGAACAACGAGATGTTCCTCGATGACCATCAGCAGATCGACGAATCGAAGATCAGGGAAGTTCAGGACGCCCTCCGACGCTTCAACCTTACGCCGACGAACATGAACACGAACATCTGGACTCGCGCTTACTATCGCATGGGCGGGATAACTAATCCCGACCCCGGCCGTCGCCGCGAGGGAGTGGAATACTGCCTCCAGACCGTGGAGCTGGCGAAGAGGCTCAACTGCCCTAGCGTCCAGCTGTGGCCCGGCTCCGATGGCTGGGACTACAATTTCGAGGTCAACTACGGCCGACAGTTGGACTGGTTCATCGACGGCTGCATCAATATCGCGAAGAAGACGCACGGCTATGGCCTGAAGTTCGGGACGGAGGCGAAGCAGAAGGAGCCGCGCGAGGGCAACATGATCCTCAACACGACCGCCAAAGCCGCTCTTGTCGCCAAGACAGTCAACGAGGCGGTGGGCGAGACGGTCATGGGCGTGGTCATCGATTATGGCCACGAGCAGATGGTCGGCAACACTCCCGCTGACAGCCTCTACGTGCTCAAACGCATGGGCGTCCCGATCGCCAACTTCCATATCAACGCCGCAAAATACAACTCGAATGACGAGGACCGTGTTACGGGCACCGACGACATCTGGCGGCTTGCCGAGTTCTGCTACGCCGCAATCGACACCGGCTACCAGGGCTGGTTCGGTGAGGATCAGTTCACTTACCGCATGGAGCCGGTGAAGGCGATGCTGCTCTCGAAGGAGCTATTCGCAAACGCGATGAAAAAGGCGCTCCGCATCTACGCAGTTCAGGACAAGCTCGAGACGGCGCAGGCCACGGGAGACGCCGGAAACGTGATTGATGTCGTGAAGCGCATTCTGACGGGAAACTGACTGCGAGAGGAAGGGAAGTGGGCCGGAGCGATAAAGATAGGATCACTCCGGCCCCGTCAAGAGTGTCGTTATGTCTGGCCAGCCATAGGCCATTTCAGGAATCTCGACGCCGTCGACTATGAACGAGCCGTCGTGCAGGAACTGAGCTCCCAGTCGCTCATAAAAGCTCCGTGCCTTGTTGTCGCGCAGCACCCAAAGCTTCATGCTATTGTGCCCCTCTGCAAGCAATGCTTGCGCGACCACTCTGACAAGCCGTGCGCCTATGCCCAACCGTTGTGCCTCTCGAAGTATATAGAGGGTGTACAGTTCCCCATCATACACTCCATCCGCCGAGCGATCAGGGCCTCCCGTCGCGAACCCGACAATTCTGCCATTCTCCACGGCAACGAATGCCGGATGAAGAGAACGAAGTTGCGCACTCGCATTCTCCGTTCCCTTCTCGTGGCTCATCGCGTCGAGATAGCTGTCAGGCACAATCCCGCGATAGGTGTCTCGCCAGCAGAGGATGTTCACCGAGGCGATCTCATCGGCATCGGCGAACTCGGCCTTCCGGACTATGAGATCGCGTAAAATGGACAACAAACCGCCCTTTCCTGAATCCCTCTTCATACGGAACACCACGCACACGTCGCGGCACCGACGGATAGATTTTACCTGCTCCGCTGCAACTTGATTTTTGATAGCGCGGCTGCCATATGAGCGTCGGCTAGCAGTTCAGATATTTCCTGCCATTCGAGTGAGCGATCCAGCCTGACTCCTACCCACCCTCTATGCCCGACATAGGGCGGCACGAAAAAGCACTCGGGATTTGCGGCTACAAGCACTTCCTGAACGCCCGGGTCCGCAGCGCAGCAGAGCGCTAGTTTCCCAGCACCGTGATGATTATCGCCGACGGTGACAAATGCACGCTTGTTCTTCGCAAAGAATGTCGGTGTGCCATGGCTCAGCCTTTCGGTCGTCCCAGAGAA
>JANXLO010000591.1 GCA_025355115.1 Chthonomonadaceae bacterium | reverse complement strand
GTGCTTCAGCCGATGGGGTGGGACGCCTTTGGGCAACCTGCCGAGAACGAGGCGATCAAGCGCGGCCGCAACCCCCGTGAAATGGTTCCAGAGTACGCCGCCACCTATCGGCGACAACTGAAACTCGTCGGCATCTCCTACGACTGGTCGCGGGAGATCAACTCTAGCCTGCCCTCCTACTATCGCTGGACGCAGTGGTTCTTTCTGCTCCTGCACGAGCGCGGGCTGGCTTATCGCGCCAATACCCCCATCAACTGGTGTCCCGTGGACAAGACCGGCCTCGCCAACGAAGAGGTCGTCAACGGACGTTGCTGGCGCTGCGGCACGCTTGTCGAGAAGCGTCCTATGCCGCAGTGGTTCTTCAAGATCACCGACTACGCCGAGCGCCTGATCGCCGACCTGGACACCATTCAGTGGCCCGAAGGCGTCAAGATGCTTCAGACCAACTGGATCGGCCGCAGTGAAGGCGCGGAGGTCGAGTTCAAGACTGCCGAGCCCTCTGCTCAGTCCATCCGTGTCTTCACCACGCGTCCGGATACGCTGTGGGGCGCGACCTTTATGGTGCTGGCCCCCGAGAATCCGCTGGTCGAGACGCTGACCATTTCCCAGCAGCAAGCAGAGGTGTCGGAATACAGAGAACGGGCGCAGCGCCTCACCGAGATCGACCGGCAGAGCACCGAGCGCACCAAGACGGGCGTGTTTACAGGGGCCTACGCCCTCAACCCGGTGAATGGCGAGAATATCCCGATTTGGATCGCGGACTACGTGCTCATGGGATACGGGACCGGGGCCATCATGGCCGTGCCCGCGCACGATCAGCGCGACTTCGAGTTCGCCCGCAAGTATGAGATCCCCATCAGGCTGGTCTACAAAAAACAGGACGATGAGACCGAGGAGGCGATGACTGAGGCGACTGCGCAGGGAGGAACGATGTGCCTTGGGCCGTTCAGGGGCGAGCCAAACAACAAGGAGACTGTCCGCAAAGTCATCGCCTGGATGGGGGAGCAGGGGTTCGGCAAAGGGGTCGTCAACTTCCGTTTGCGCGACTGGCTTATCTCGCGGCAGCGCTACTGGGGCGCACCGATCCCCATCATCCACTGTCCATCGTGCGGCATTGTTCCCGTGCCCGCCGACCAGCTTCCGGTGCTGCTTCCCGACGTGGAGCGCTACGAGCCGACCGGAACAGGCGAGTCTCCGCTCGCCACCATCCCCGAGTTCGTCAACACCCTATGTCCGAAATGCGGCGCAGCGGCGCAGCGGGAGACCGACACCATGGGCGGGTTCGCCTGCTCGTCCTGGTACTTCCTGCGCTTCGCCGACCCTCACAACGAGGATGCGCCGTTCAGCCCCGAGGCCGCGAAGTACTGGCTGCCGACTGACCTCTATGTGGGAGGCGCTGAGCATGCCGTCATGCATCTCCTCTACGCCCGCTTCTGGACCAAGGTGATGTTCGACGCCGGGCTGATCGTCTTCAAGGAGCCTTTTCAGCGCTATCGCAATCAGGGTATGCTGCTGGCCTGGACGCCGGGTCGCGAGTTGAAGAAGGATGAGGAGGTGCAGGGCGAGGAGCCCGATGCCGGAGAGCCGCTGGAGAACTGGAAAGTCCTCAAGCCGGAGGAGCGCGCTGGAGTGCCCGCCAGCGAGTGGGTCTACCGTTGGGCCAAGATGAGCAAGAGCATGGGCAACATCGTCACGCCCGACGAGATGGCGGAGCAGTTCGGTGCGGACAGCCTTCGGCTCTACTGCCTGTTCGTCGCGCCTTTCGAGGACACCGTGCAGTGGTCAGACAAGGGGATCGAGGGGGCGCACCGCTTCGTCAGCAGGCTGTGGCGGCTGTGGACGGAGCTTCGGCATCACTACAACCCGCACTGGCGCGAGACCGCGACCACTGCGGAGGCTGGGGACGGAGCGGGTAAGCCGGATGGCAAGACGCTGCGCCGTAAGCTGCATCAGACGATTCGCAAGATCGGCGAGGACATCGAGAACTTCCGCTTCAATACCGCGATTGCTGCCTTGATGGAACTGACTAACGAGGTCTCCGCCTACCGCAACGCGCTAGGCAGTGCACAGGCGACTGCCGGGCAGGCCGTACTGATCTCGGAGGTGCTGGAGACCATGACGCTGCTCATCTCGCCGATCATACCGCATCTGGCGGACGAGTTCTGGGAGCGTCTCGGCAAGGATGGCTTCACGCTTCGCCAGACGTGGCCGGTGAGCGATCACGCCATAGCCGCCGCGGATACCCTTACGATCGTCGTGCAGGTCAACGGGAAGTTGCGCGACCGCCTTCTCGTCCCCGTCGGCACGGATCAGGCTGAAATCGAACGGCTGGCGATGGCGAGCGATAAAGTCCAGGCCGATCTGGTGGGCAAGCAGATACGCAAGATCATTCCGGTTCCAGGCAAGCTCATCAATCTGGTCATCGGATAAGCTGGCTTAGAGAGTCCGACGCCTGCTTTCGGGCTGGCGATTTTACGCGCCGGAATTCGCCCGAATATGCTGGCGCAGATACTCGATCTGTGCGGCATGCTGAATGTCGTGCTCGTACATCTCCACCACGAAGCTTGCGACACTAAGCTCGTGGCCTTCCCAGAGGCGCGTCGTATCGAACGTATCCTCGGGCAGCCCGGCGAGCTCAGCGCTCCAGGCCATTCCGACCTGTTTCAGCCACGCCTGGACGCCCTGCCAGTCCTCGAGGAGAGGGGCCTCCTCCTGGTCGAACTCCTCGCGAGTCATCGGCCTGCCGCCGGGGCGAAAGATAGGCAGCGTCATCTGCTTCCAGGCGGCGACGTGATAGACGATTCCGGCGATGGAGCCGTTCTGACCGATCCCCCATTTGTGATCCGGCCAGCCGGACTCAATGTGCGACAGCGCCTCCTCGGTTGTCACGCCGTCGACCTGCTTCAGCAGATAGCTGTAGCTGTGCTCCGCTCTATACTTAAGAAACGCCGCCAACGTCTGCGCCATGATAGTGATCGCCCTTTCGTCGAGCTCTGTAACTTAACCGCGCCTGCATTCGCCTAAGCAGGAAGGGATTCGCACTCTTCGCATCCAAACACCTGCTCAGATGCCCCTGCTCAATTCAACGCCCAATTCGCTTTTTCTGGAGTTCACCATGTTCAATCGAATGCGTCCTGTTCTCTCCCCAATTGCATCCCTTGCCGCAGCGGGACTTCTGCTCGGGGGGCTGATGAGTCTTCACTTCACTTCCCCTCCTGCCCATGCGCAGGCCCCGCCACAGGCTGCCGATGCATCCGGCCTGACGCCGAAGGACACACAGGAGCTGATTACGGATCTCGACGATATGGACGTCCTGCATGTGCTCTTGCCGGTAAAATTGACGCCGGAACAGATGGAAAAGCTTGCCGCGACGATAACCGACGCCAAAACCGATTACGACAAAAGAGTCGCTGCTCTCACCAACCTGCCCTTGGCTAAGCTGGCCGATGAGATTCGCTCCACGCACGAGAAGGCGTTGAGGGGAACTATGATGTCGGCGGATTTCGACGAGCGGGTAAAGGCAGTGCAGAAGGCCTTTGTCGCCAAGCGCCTTGCGCTGGACAATGAAAACATAGGTCGTCTGGGGGCTCAGTGCAAGACTATCGTGACCGCCGAGCAGTTTGGTGTCTGCGTCAAGCTGGAGAAGGACGCCTACAAGCAGATGCAGAAATACAATGAGAAGTCCTCTGACACACAGTATTTCAACGCCTACATCACCGATGTCTTCATCAGCAACCCGCGCATCGTCACTCTCCTCAAGGAGATGAAAGCGGCTCAGTCTCCGAAATAAAAAAGGTCGGATGCCGAAAGGCATCCGACCCCGCGCTCCCGAGCATTCTCTAGAGCAGTGACTCCAGCTTGGCGGCAATGGTCGTCTTCGGCACCGCGCCAACCACCTGATCCACGACCTTGCCGCCCTTGAAATAGAGCAGCGTCGGAATGGACATAATGTTGTACTTCTGAGCGATCTCGGGCTCGCTATCCACGTCGCATTTGTAGACCCGCGCTTTGCCCTCGAAGTCGTTCGAAATCGCGTCGACGTGCGGCCCGATCATCTTGCAGGGTCCGCACCACTCCGCCCAAAAATCCACCAGCACGGGCACAGGGGACTGAAGCACGTCTGCCTCGAATTGGCTGGTCGTTATTGCATTGCTCATGTTATTCTCCTAAAAAAAAGGGTAAGGCGCCATCGTCATAACTACGCAGCGCATCGCCATATCGATAGGCTGGTGAAAGCCTCTTCGTTTTGTGCTACGAACCGTCTAAAAGAGAAGTTCCGGGTTGTTTAACTCCCTTCAACGCCTCCGCTGAGTCGAAGAGTGCGGGTTGCGAACAGGAATAGAACGCTCGCTATAAATCCCTCTATCCGAACGAGGCTATCTGGTGAGGTATAATAGGCGGACAGAAGTTTCTCGGCAGTTCGCGATCATACGCTCCACTTCCCAGGCCAGAG
>JANXLO010000573.1 GCA_025355115.1 Chthonomonadaceae bacterium | reverse complement strand
TTCGACATCCTTCTGCGCGTCCTCTTTAAGACGATAAGCTTCGGCGATCTGTGCCTGCACGGACTCCTGAATGCGCGCTTTCTCACGCGCCTCCAGCGGGCGAATCAAGAAGAAGTGTTCTGCGGCGAATCCCACCAATGCACAGAGCAGAAGCGCCAGAACAAGATATGCGATGACGACGATGCTAGACAATTACTCACCTCCAGACAGCGGGTAAGGGCGAAAATCGCGCCTCTGTCCGAGGGAGAGCGAAGGCAGGGCATCCGCGCCAAGCTGAGCGAGCCACGCCCGCCTCCGCGCCTTGAGGGCACGGAGAAAAGGCTGTATCGGGCCGCATCAGCCGGAGACGGAACAGATGCCTGCCATTGACTGACAGATAGCTTTGCACAAAAAACTGACCTTGGGGGGCAGGTTTCCGCGAGAACTGCAAAGGGTTAGTCTCGTTTCGCCGTTCGTTCCGCCAATACCTGCGTGATTATCCTCCAGCCGAACCCCCGACGCTGCAAAAAACTTGCCACGCGCTTCTTTTCCGCCTGCATTGCCATCCTATCGGGGTCATCCGACTCCAATTTCCACTTGCTGGCCGCCGCCTGCCGCGCTCGCTCCAGCTCGTCCTCCTCCGCGACAGTATCCAGCGCCGCCGTCACTTCGTCCTTGTCGACGCCCTTGCGCCGCAGCTCCGCCGCCAGTCGCCCCCGCCCATACTTCTTGCGATCCGCTCTGTCTTCGACCCATCTGAGCGCGAACTGAGCATCGTCCACCCAGCCCCTCGCCACCACCTCCGCCAGCACGGCCTCGATGACTGCGGGGGCAAACTCGTCCCGCTCCAGCCGACGCTGCATCTCGCTGCGGCTCCGCGCGGCATATCCCAGAAAGCGAAAAGCGACCACGCGGGCCGCTTCAAGATCATCGGGTTCCTTAGGCAATGAAGCCCTCCTTACCCTGACCGTCGCCCCTTCGTTTTCCGGAGGGGAGACGGTCAGGACGCTTTACTGCTCGACTTGAACGAACTGCTTGGTTTCGGAGGACTTCAGGCAGGCCAGGATGATGGCCAGAGCCTTGCGGCCTTCGCTGCCGCTGATGACGGGAGGCGTGTTGGTCTGGATCGATTCGATGAAGGCTCGGATCACGCCGGAGTCACTCTGCCCGCCCTCGTCGTTGGTCTGAACTTTGCCTACCTGATAGAACTGCTTCTCGCCGCCCGCTAGCTCGACGACTACGCTGTACTGAGGGTTTGTGCCGAGGCGCAGGATTCCCTTGCTGCCGTAGAGAGTGGTCGCATTGTCCTCGCCGGGATTGTGAGTCCAGGAGGCGGTGAGGCTGCCGATGGCGCCGCTCTGAGTTCGCAGGACGCAGACGGCGTTGTCGTCGACGTCGCCCATGGGCTTGTAGAGGTGGCCGACCATGGCCGCCGCCTCTACTATCTCCTCCCCGAGCAGGAAGCGCAGCAGGTCGGCCTTATGGACTCCGAGGTCACCCATTGAGCCCACGAAAGCCTGCTTTTTGTCGAAGAACCAACCGGTCGGGCCTTCTATGCTCCAGGTCTCGGGGCCGGGATGCGAGAAGGAGGTGCGGAACGTGATTATCTTGCCGATTATGCCCTCATCGATGAGCTGCTTGGCTTTGACGTGCAGGGGCATGAGACGCTGATTATGGCCGATCATCAGGAACTTGCCCGACTTCTCGGAAGCAGAGATCATGTCCTGTGCCTCTTTGGCCGAGGTCGCAATGGGCTTCTCGCAGAGGGTATGCTTGCCCGCCTTCAGCGCCGCGATGGTGATGGGCGCATGAAAGGCGTTCGGGACACAGACGCTGACGGCGTCAACGCCCTTCAAATCCAGCACATCCTCATACTTGGAGAATGCTTTCGCGCCATATTTCTTTGCCAGCTTCTCGGCTCGCTCAGGGAAACGATCCACGAATGCGACGATCTCCACATCCGGGTGCGCGGCATACTCGGGCGCATGCCGGTGCGTTGCGATGCTGCCGCTCCCGATGATCGCCACGCCTATTTTCTTCTTCGCCATTGAGTTTTTTCATCCTTCTGCGTGAAGTTTTTATCTCTTAACCGCGATGGCGCGGCATGCCTGACGCCGCGCCGGATCTTTCGGACACTTCGACAGTCCTCGGAGAGGTTCCTGCCTCTCATCTGGCGTGAAGGAGAAAATGTTTCACGCTAGCCCAGCCGTGTGCTATAATTCTGCTGAAATAGCGTATAGTAATGCAGAGACCACCAGGCTTGCATTGAGCCCCTTCAATGCATTGCCTCGAAGCCTCTGGAGTTTATTCGTGCCGCTGTCCTCGATCCATAGTCGAAAAGTGTCCTCACTCGTGGCGCTGTTGTACGTGTTCTTTAGCACGTTCGGCGCGTTGGCGCATACGCACGCCTCGACGGATCAAACGGATTCAGCACGGCATTGTGCGTCGGCATATGCAGCACAGAACGCCTCTCCGTCGCACTGCCCTGTCTGCGATTGGCAGTCGCTGCAAGTGACCGCGCCCCTGCCCTCGCTTCCGGCAGCTCAGCCTCTACTCTTGAGAATGGCAAATGTCGCCCTGCGCCTGCATGCGCCGACCCTGCTCTCATTTTGCTCCTCCTCACGCGGTCCTCCGCTCACCTGATTCGCCTCTGCTCTCGTTTTTCAACTGCTCTGAGCCTGCTCTGACGCCTGCTCGCCCTTGGTGATTCCACATGGCGACGCTGGCTGTTGGGCTTTCATAGGGACAGTGAAATGCGCTTCTTCATCGTTTCATTTTCCGGGAGTGTCAATAATTATGAATAGTGTGCTGGCGTTCATTAAAAATGGCGGCGTGATGATGTATCCGCTGATCATCAGCTCAATAGCCCTTATCGCGCTTGGGATCGAGCGGTTCATCTCGCTTAGAAAAGCGACCGTCGATGGAGATGCCCTGCTGGAGGCGGTCAAAGGCGCATATAAGCCCGGAGGAGTCGACGTGAGCGCGGCAATGAAGTTGTGCTCGGACTTCGGAGGGCCAACCGGAAGAATGTTCGCTCGCGGCCTGAAAAACGCGCATCGCCCGGCCGATTCCATCGAAATGGCTATGGAGCAGGAGGCGTCGAACGAGATGCCTCAACTCGAGGCCAATCTGCCCGTCCTGCGCACCATCGTCAACATAGCGCCGCTTCTTGGGCTGCTCGGCACCATCGCGGGCATGATCTCCTCGTTCCGCGCCGCCTCCCAGTCCGGCCTCTCAAACCCCACGCAGGTGCTGGGCGGAATCTCCGAGGCGCTCATCTCGACCGCGACCGGAATCACGCTAGCCGTCGTCGGCTTCATCTTCTACAACTACTTCGCCAATCAGTCGAAGAAGATCGTGGAGGACATGGAGTACTACGGCGCGGAGCTTGTCAACTACCTGACCGGGCGAATCGACTGAAGGGGCACCCAAAACCATGGCAATGCGAAAACGTATGCACATAGGTCGGCGCAAACCGGTCGAGGAGGCAGAGATCATCGTGATTCCGATGATCGACGTAATGATGTTCCTGCTCTTCTTCTTCATGGTCGCGTCGCTGGCGATGGTCGTGCAGAGCGGGCTTCCGGTCAACCTGCCAAAAGCAGCGACCTCCAGCGAGCACTCCACGCAGAACATCACGATCACCATCATGCGGGACAATCGGATCTACCTGAACACAGCTCTCATCACCATCGATAAGCTGCAGGACGGCCTGAGGAAGATGAAAGTGGGGGAGAACAATCTGGTCATCATCAATGCAGACAAAGCGGTGCTGCACGGCCTTGTGGTCGGCGCGATGGACGAGGCCCGCAAAGCGGGCGTGACTAGATTTGCCATCGCGACGGACAAGGGGTGACCTCATGCGACGCAGAAGACAGAAAAACCCGCTCCTCGGGCGCATCCTCCTGGTCTCGATCGCCGTTCATATAGTGCTGTTGCCGATTCTCGCCTACTTTGGGGCCTTCAAGAAGCTAAAGGAGCATTTTGTGGAGGCGCGCATTGTGATGCTGCCTCCCCCCGTGCGCGAGAAAGAGAAGCCAATCGTCAAGAAGGAGGAGCGCAAAGCTCCGAAGACAAGAGTTGCCCGCAGCGGCAAAGCAACGCCGAACCACGACGTAGTCCATTCCAACCCTCATCAGGCTAAGATCGCATTAGCCCCAGCCAGCGGCCCTGGCGATGGCCCTGGCACTCAGCAGGGCGACCTGAAGCCAGGCGATGTGCCGACAGACCCGGGCCCAAAAAAAACAGATACGGTGAAGACGGAACCGGATAAGCCCGTTGAGCCGGTCAAGCCAGTCGTGCCTGAGACTAAGGTGCCGGACAAGCCTGTGGTCCAAAACCCCGTCAAGCTGCCGGACAAGCCCAGAGTTCCCGTCGAAACGGTTCCGGTTACGCCGAAACAGCCTCTCTACACCGCCGCGCAGCCTGTCAGCGACACCCAGCCAAAGCCGTCGATTCCGGACGACCTGCGCAACGAGGCCCTGGATAAGACGTTCATCGCCGAGTTCACAGTCGGTGAGGACGGCGCTCCCATGGAGGTTCGCGCCGTTCAGTCCACCGGCAATGATGAGCTGGATCGCCGAGCCCTGGATGCAGCCAAAAAATGGCGATTCAAGCCTGCCACACGCGACGGGCAGCCCGTCGTTGGCAAGGTGCGGCTCTTTATAGAGTTTCAGGTGAGCTAATGAAAGCAAAAATGAAATATCGCAACGTGTGCTCCTTTCAGACAGGAGAGACAGCTCGGTTCGCTCGCTGCCTAACCCCCCGGCCCCCTTCCCTAAAGGGAAGGGGAAGTCAGGCGTCCAACTCTTCAGCCCCGTTCCCTAAATTGAGGCAGTCCTGCACCGCTTTCGCCGCGCTCGTTCTTCTTGCTGCGCCGTGCATCGCCCATGCGGGTGGGCTGGAGCGTGTGCGATTCGTCGTGGTCGATCCAGTGACGCGATTGCCCTTGACTGGTGTGCAGGTCACCATCGAGGATTTGGACGGCGGTCATGCGGCGCGGCGGTTGCCTGCGGGGCCGTTGGCCCTGACCTTCAATACGCGGCGATGGACGATGGAGACTGGGCTTGCGGCGAACTCCGCGACGGTCATCACTGTTCCTGCAGGCACGATGTTAAGTCTGAGCGGACAGGCGCCGCCGTTGGGGGCGAGCCAACCTCCCGTCACCGAGATCCATATCCGCATCCGTGCCGACCGTCTCGCCATCAATAAAAGCGGCGTGACCACGGCCGCCACGACCATCGACAACAAAGCCATCGAGCGCAAAGTCGGGGACAGTCAGAACCTGAACAAGGCGCTCCAGGGCAGCAGCGGGGTTGCGGCGGACTCGGCGGGTCAGGTGCATGTGCGCGGTGAGCACGCCGACATATCCTATGTCGTCGACGGCGTAGGCCTGCCGGACACGCTCTCCGGGCGGCAGGGATCTGTCGTCGTGCCGTCCACCATCCGCTCGCTGGAGTTCATCACGGGCGGATTTGCGCCCGAGTTCGGGCA